>CAMBPO010000012.1 GCA_945869725.1 Klebsiella pneumoniae | reverse complement strand
TTTAAACCCGGCAAACAAAAGGGGCCGCTCCCTCAGGATGCAGCCCCTCTTGATTTTGCTGCTCAAACAGTCACTTACTTTCTACTTACTTGTTATCAGTGTAAGAGAAGTAGCCGATGAACATTTCTTCCCAGCTCTGCAGACCGCCGGTAGCGTCTACGTTCGGGTCAGGGTTACCTACGTTGTACTGTGAGTTGTCGAACAGACCTTCAACCACCACGCGTGAACCAGCCGGCAGAATCATTGGCTCATTCATGCGGTATGTTGGCTGCCAAGCGAAGTTGTAGTCTGGCACGTTGATGATTTCTTCAACAGTGTTGTCTGGGTAAATCACGCGAGCTGCCATGGACTTGCCACGGTAGTGCATGTGTGCACGGAAGCCGTACAGTGTGATTTCGTTTTCAAACACGTGAGTTGCGTTTGATGCGTACTCCATCGCGCCAGCCGGAATACTGATCTGGTTCATTGGGGTAGATACTGAGTAAGTACGGTACTCGTACTCTGGCTCAGCATCTTTATCAGCAAACCACAAACCTACACGAGTGCTGTCGGTAGTTTCCTGACCGAAAGAAGTGTAGTGGATGCTCATACGCAGTGCAGAGCCGTCAGGCATAAACACACCAGTGTTTGAGGGGAACTCAGTTGCGAATTCTTTGCCTGGCGCATAACCTTCTAGGAACTCCCGACGATCATCATTAACTGTCTCATCGATCATGCCATCAGAAGCACTCTTGCCATCAGCAACCACATAGCTCAGCAGGTGGTGCAGTACACGCTTGTCGCCTGGAATAAACTGAACAGCTTTCACCCAACGATCTTCACCGAATTCCAATGGAATTACCGAATCAATGTAGTCGATTACACCTGTTGCAGGAACAGTAAAGCTGGGCACTTCAACAACAAAATCTGGCTCGGAACCGTTGTAGAACCACTCGGTATCTACTGGCTTGATTTCGGTCAGTGGATCAACGCCTGTTGCTGCATTAGCCTGAAAACTAACTGCAGCCGCCAGAGCGAGCATAGCTGTCATACTGGTCTTTTTCATTTTTGAATTCCTCCCGCAGGGTTACGCGGCTAAAAGTCTATCCGGGACATTCCCCGACAGCGACTACCGCTGTACTGTCTACTATCTGCATCAAATACGTCTTTATCAGCATTGCGATGGATCGTATCTGAAGTTTCAGTACTATTACAGTGGTTGTCGGCCCATTTTTGCAACAAAGTGTGTCGCATCAATATGGCACTGACCGCTCCGACAGGCTAACATCAATACGGGATTTTTGTAACAGTAGCAGCTAGTTACAGACAACCTGCCCATCTCGCTTCAAGTTTACAACTTTGATTAACCGATTATGAGCAGACGTAGTACCAATACAATTATCGCCCACCCTTCAATAGGGGATACCCGACCTGTTCTTGGGGCGGCACTGGTGCGTCTGCTAATCATGGGCTGTCTGATCACATGGCTGCCGAGCACGGCGTGGTCGGCAGATATGCCATTTCCAGAGTACAAGCCTGCCAACGAGTGCGTGGTTCTGCTGCATGGCCTCAGCCGAACAGACTTTTCCATGGGAAAGATGGCGAACGTACTGGACGAAAGAGGCTATGCCAGCAGCAACATTCGCTACAATTCACGCGAGCATAATATCGAGGAGCTAGCGTCGCTTGCCATCAATCAAGGCCTTCAAGACTGCCGCGCGCTCGAAGCGCAACGGATTCATTTTGTGACGCACTCACTGGGCGGCATTCTTGTTCGTTTTTACCTGCAGCATAACGAGATCCCAGAGCTCGGGCGGGTAGTCATGCTGGCGCCACCAAATCACGGCAGTCAGATTATCGATATCTTCGGAGATATTCCCGGGTTTGACTTATTCAGTGGCGAACCGGCCTCACAATTAGGGACCCGCGGACCAGAAAGCGTGCCTGCAAAACTCCCACCTGTAGATTTCGAACTGGGGGTCATCGCTGGCACCCGGTCGATAAGCCCGATATTCTCGTTCGCCCTACCAGACCGCGATGATGGCAAAGTCACAGTAGAAAGCACAAAAGTTGATGGCATGCGTGATTTTATCGAGATGCCCTTCAACCATACGTTCATCATGCGCAGCAACGCGGTGATCGAGCAGGTCATTCATTTTTTGCAGCACGGCAGCTTCGACCGCACAGCAACAAACCCGTAAATGTAGTAATACTACAGAAGCACTCTTTTGCGACCAGATATCGACTCATTGGCTGCAGTTGAAGTATTCTTGCGCCCCTCTCAAACGCGTATTGACGCGTACAACTGCTGATCAAGAACCCGGACGCTATGAAACAGAAATCTGATACCAGCACAGCCACAACTCAAAAATCTGCAAAGTATGTCTATAACTTCGGCCGCCAGACGGATGGTAATGCAACCATGCGCGCCTTGCTGGGCGGCAAGGGCGCAAATCTGGCGGAGATGGCTTCCATCGGCCTCCCCGTCCCACCAGGCTTTACCATCAGCACAGAAGTGTGTACATATTTCTACGACCATAGCCGCAGTTATCCCAAATCTTTGCCGAAAGATGTAGAACAGGCCATGAGTCTGATTGAAGAACACATGGGGCGTCAGTTCGGCAGCCGCGACAACCCCTTGCTGGTTTCGGTGCGCTCCGGTGCCCGTGATTCTATGCCGGGCATGATGGACACGATTCTTAATCTGGGTCTGAACGATAAAACGGTCGAAGGCCTGTCAAACATTTCCGGAAACCCGCGTTTTGCCTGGGATTGTTATCGCCGATTTATTCAGATGTACGGCGATGTCGTGATGGGCGTTCAAGCAGCGGACGAGGAATCGGAAGATCCTTTCCACGCGCTTCTGGATGAAATGAAACATGCTTTGGGCAAGGAACTAGATAACGAGCTGACTGCCGATGAACTGCGTGAACTGGTAAGTCGCTACAAGCTGCTAATCAACAGAACAACCGGTAAGAGCTTCCCACAGAATGTCTACGAGCAACTCTGGGGAGCAGTCGGTGCGGTATTCGGTTCCTGGAAAAACGACCGCGCCATTCTCTACCGGCAGCAGTATGGTATTCCGGCGGATTGGGGTACGGCTGTCAACATTCAGTCCATGGTGTTTGGTAATGCCGGCGACGACAGCGGCACTGGCGTTGCGTTTACCCGCGATCCGGCAAGCGGCGAAAAAGTGTTTTATGGTGAGTATCTGACAAATGCTCAGGGTGAAGACGTGGTTGCAGGTTTGCGCACGCCGAAACCGATTGCCGCCATGCAAAAAGAACTGCCGAAGAACTTTGCCGATCTCGAAAAGGTGCGATCACGCCTTGAGAAACATTTTAAAGACATGCAGGATTTTGAATTTACTATCGAGAACGGCCGTCTGTTTATTCTGCAAACCCGCAATGGAAAGCGCACCGGTCTGGCAGCGATCAGAATTGCGGTCGAGATGAACAAAGAAAAACTCATCGATCAAAAAGCCGCCTTGCTGAAAATTCCTGCAGAGTCTGTTGACTCTCTGCTGGTGCCGGTCTTTGATACCAAGGCACAGAAAGAAGCCGCAGTCATTTGTCGCGGCTTGCCAGCAGGCCCAGGCGCCGCAACTGGCCGCATTGCATTTACAGCCGCACAAGCAGAGATCGAAGCGCGCAAAGGTAACAAAGTTATTCTGTGCCGATCCGAGACATCACCGGATGACCTCAAAGGCATGCTGCATTCACAAGGCATCCTGACAACACGCGGCGGTGTGTCATCACACGCAGCATTGGTTGCACGACAGCTTGGAAAAGTCTGCATCTGTGGCGCTGGCGACATCACCATTAACTACGAAAGAAAAACCCTGACAGCCAACGGTTTTGTATTGCGCGAAGGAGACTACATCTCCATAAACGGGACAACTGGCGTGGTGTACAAAGACCTCATTGAGAGCGCGGATTCCGAAGTCAAGCGCGTACTCGAAGGCCACATGAAACCCGAAGACAGTTACACCTACCAACTGTTCCAGACCGTCATGGACTGGTCAGACAAATACCGACGCCTGCGCATCCGCACCAATGCTGACACACCAGCCATGGCTCAAACAGCCGTCGCCTACGGTGCTGAAGGCATCGGACTGTGCCGTACAGAGCACATGTTCTTCGAAGGCAGCCGCATTGATGACATGCGGCAGATGATTCTGGCGGTGGATGGCGTTCAGCGCCGCGAAGCTCTGAAAAAACTGTTGCCCATGCAGAAAAAGGATTTTGTCGGATTGTTCAAAGCCATGGCTGGCCGCCCGGTCACCATTCGCCTGTTGGATCCGCCTTTGCACGAATTCCTGCCGCAAGACGATGCAGTGCGTCGCCAGCTGGCTGACAAACTCGGCCTGCCGCTGGAGTTTGTAATCGATCGCATCAAAGCACTCCACGAAGAAAACCCGATGCTGGGATGCCGCGGATGCCGGCTGGGTATTCTGCATCCTGAAATCACCGAGATGCAGGCTCAGGCAATTTTCGAGGCTGCCGCGCAAGTGATGACCGGCAAAGACCCCATTGAGGTTCACCCGGAGATCATGATCCCGCTGGTCGGTTTCAAAGCTGAGCTCGCCGACCAGCTCGCGATTGTGCGCCGCATCGCCGACGAAGTGATGAAGAAGAAGGGTATCAAGATCAAATACATGGTTGGCACCATGATCGAAGTACCAAGAGCCGCCATCACGGCAGAAGAGATCGCAGAACAAGCTGAGTTTTTCAGCTTTGGCACCAATGACCTTACGCAGACCACACTGGGTCTGAGCCGCGATGACATGGGGCTGTTCTACGAGGTTTATCAGCAGAAAGAGATCTACAATAAAAATCCCTTTGCCAGTCTTGATAAAACCGGTGTTGGCAAGCTGATGCAGTTTGCGGTCAGCAATGGCCTGAAAACGCGCAAAGATCTGAAGCTGGGAATTTGTGGTGAGCATGCCGGTGATCCGGATTCTATCGATTTCTGCCACAAGTTGGGTCTGCATTACGTGAGCTGTTCGCCTCCGCGGGTGCCGATAGCCCGTCTGGCTGCTGCGCAGGCGGCGTTGCGGGGGGAGTAATCCTATCCCGGGCACGGGCAGGGGGTGTGGGTCTTGGTCCCGGGCACGGGCAGGGGGTGTGGGTCTCAGAACGGCGCTGCGCGCCTGATTGTTCTTCGACGCACACCCCCTGCCCGTGCCCTGTTGCCGTGGTCGATCCCGCACGGCGCTGCGCGCCTGATTGTTCTTCGGTGAATACCCCCTCTGTCCTGATCCTGTTTGCACGTTTAAACCCAGGATATTTTTTGCTTTTTGACTGCCGGCCAACTAAAACATTCATAGCGTCTTTAGAACGCTGACAACTGGTAAACAATCGCTGATTAAAGGAGGAATTATGCAAGTACTGACATGCGAAGAAATTGAGCAGGTTTCAGGGAGAGACTTCTCCTTTAAAGGATTTTTTTAGGTAATTTCGTTTTTGCCGTTGGATGGGATCTTATTGGGGGACTAGAGGGTATCGGAAGTGCGATGGTGAGCTTTGATAATTATATGACTGATTACACTCAACGCTTGGGCGAAAAATACCTTTCAGATCCGTACCTGCACACCTATGCAGATTAATCTGAATTGCGAGCTCATCGATTTAAGGCCTGCGTACCAAACAATAAAAAAGCTTGGTAATAACTCTATGATCAAGAATTTTCTAGCTGCTCTGTCAACCGCGATTTTTGTTCTCGGATTGGAATTTGTATTCTTCGGCCCGGAGAATATTGAACTCGCTAAACTTGTCTTTATGACCGTTTGCACGTTCCTGCTGATAAGCGTCATTGAACGAAAAAATCGCAAGAACCCAGAACCCTGACGATGGGTTACGCTATCGAGACTGGAGGAGATCGGGACTGGGCTCGTTTCTTATTTGGTCCCGGGCACGGGCAGGGGGTGTGGGTCTCAGAACGGCGCTGCGCGCCTGATTGTTCTTCAACGCACACCCCCTGCCCGTGCCCTGTTGCAGTGGTTGATCCCGCACGACGCTGCGCGCCTGATTGTTCTTCGACGCACACCCGCTGCCCGTGCTCACCGTTTGCGGCTTCCATCAGCGGACTTATGGCTTTAGCGCCATTTTTTGGCATCTACGCAGCTTCTGATTCCTGAGGCTGCGCTGAAATGATGGTTTATATCACAGCAAACGGCGAGGGGTTGAACCCACTACTTGAGATATCAGGTTGGCTCAATATCCCTGTAACGCTGCAATCTGCTTCAGCTAAACGTCAGGTGACTGCATACATAAATATTTTCATATCTACGCTTCTTCTGATTCATAGCACGCTATGGGTATCCGGTGTCGTTCAGATCAGCAATGACACTGTCAGTGCTGGCAGGATCATCAATCTGTTTGATGCTTATTCCACCTGCTCAAGGCTCCATTTATGCTCTGCGCAGCAGACGCCGCTGCACTTAATCAGGACTGAGCAAGGCGGTGTGCTTCGAAGAACAATCAAGCCCCGCAGTTCTGATCCCCGCTGCCGCGGCATAAAATCAGGACTGAGCAAGGCGGTGTGCGCTGAAGAACAATCGGGCGCGCAGCGCCGTTCTGAGACCCACACCGTCTTGCTCAGTCCGTATCCAGCGCTCTAACCAAAAGAGCAAGAGCAAAATCAAACCACCCGACTCTGCTGCAACAAATACATATTTCGATACAAACCCTCATGCGCCAGCAACTGCTGATGTGAACCACGCTGAGTAATCTCACCTTGATGCAAGACCAGAATCTGATCGGCCGCAGTGATGGTACTGAGCCGGTGTGCAATCGCGATAATGCTGGTGCTGCCCTTGAGCTGCATCAGCGCAGACTGGATAACGGCTTCAGTGTGACTATCGATATTGGCAGTTGCCTCATCCAGAATGAGGATACGGGGTTTGTGCGCCAGAGTGCGCGCCAGTGATAACAACTGTCGCTGTCCTGTTGAGAAGTTGGCCCCGCGCTCGTCCATCGGCGTGTCGTACGCCAATGGAAGGGTCATCACAAACTCGTGGATTTGCGCTTGTTCGGCGGCGCGCATGATCTGTTCATCGGTCATGTTCTGCCCCAGGCAGATGTTGTCGCGAACAGTGCCGGTGGTAATAAACGGATCCTGCAAAACCACACCGACCTGATTACGCAGACTGTCCTGATCAATCTCATGCAGCTGCCAGCCATCCAATAAAATCTGGCCAGTTTGCGGCGCATAAAATCGCATCAATAAACTCATCAGCGTACTTTTGCCGCTGCCGGTGTGCCCGACAATTGCGTAGAATTGGCCAGGTTCGACACTGAAAGTGATGCTACGCAACACTGGGTGTTCACCGTCATAACTGAAAGAGACATCGGTGAATTCAACGTGGCCGCGGGTGATCTGTTGATTGGCACTGACCTGCGTTTGCGAGCCTTCATCCAGAATCTCAAAGACACGCTCGCCAGCCACCACTGCCTGCTGCAGCATGCTAAGGCGCTGAGTCATCTGCAGCACTGGTTCGGTGATACGTGCCAGGTAGTTCACAAATGCATAGATCACGCCTATCTCGACTGCGGTGGTCATGGAGAGTGAGCCGAAATAAAACAGCACACCGGCCAGCGTCAGAGTGCCCAGCAGGTCCGGCATGGGGCGCAGTAACATGGCATCCAGCTTCAGATTGGTCATGCGTGCCGCAAAGTGACTCTGGCTGGTTTTTACAAAATCCTGATTAAAGCGCCGCTGCTGATTCATCAGCTGAATAATGCGCATGCCTTGTACTGACTCACTCAAGGTGGCATTGATCTGGCTGAGAATACTGCGGGCTTTGTGATAACGCGGGGCACTCAGGCGCTGATAGGTGAGCATCACCATGATCATCACCGGGACAATAATCAGACACACCAGCATCAGCCGCGGATCCAAAATTGCCATGGCAATAAAAATGGCAATCATCAGCACAATGCCTTGTACAAAAGTCGACAGCACATGCAGAAACAGATCTTTGATGGCTTCGGTGTCATTGGTGATGCGCGAGACCAGTTTGCCGGTGGGCCGGTGATCAAAGTATGACAGCGGTTTACGGATGACAGCGCTGAATACCTGAGCGCGCAAACTGCGAACCACATTGAAGGCGATTTCATTCAGACGCATGGCCTGCCAGTAACCTGCCCATGCCGACAACCCGTAAAGAGCGGCATAGGCAAAACCCAATAGCAGCAGATCATTCAGCGGGTAATGTGACTGGGTTACATAGTCATCCAGAAATATCTTCACCAGCACCGGGCCCATGACTTGCCCGATTGTGCCGAGGATCAGCAATGCAGCTGACTGTTTCAGCAGCCGCGGGTAGGCAAGCGCATAGCGCAACAGACGCCGCAACGAGCGTCGGTCCAGTCGTTGTGGTAACTCATCGTCCTGATGCAACGGCCTGCTCCAGTTTCTGATAGTCAAACATCCGTGCGTACCAGCCCTTTTCCTGCAAAAGGCTGGTATGAGTGCCACGTTCCTTTATTTCACCATGACTGATCACCACAATCTGATCCGCGTCCTCAACTGCGGACAAGCGATGGCACAGAATGATGGTGGTGCGGCCCTGCCGGGCTTGTTTGAGGTGCAACAGGATATTGCGTTCGGTGCTCACATCAACCGCAGACAAGGCGTCATCCAGCACCAGAATTGGGGCATCCATGAGCAGAGCACGCGCAATGGCAATGCGCTGCTTTTGTCCGCCGGATAGCGTGACGCCCCGCTCACCGACCAGCGTGTCGTAGCCGGCCGGGAAACGCAGAATGTCCTGCTCAACCGAGGCCAGGCGCGCCACTGCACGAATCTGCTCAATTGTCGCGTCAGGACAGCCAAGTGCAATATTCTGCGCAATGCTGGCGGTAAACAAAAATGCATCCTGAGGTACCACCGCAATCATCCCGCGCAACGACTGCAGCGTGTAACTCTTGACTGACTCGCCACTGATACTGATGGTAGCTGAGTCATGATCGTAATATCGGAGCAACAGGCTGATGAGTGTTGACTTGCCCGCGCCGGTAGCGCCGACAATCCCCAGCGTCTGCCCTTGTGCCACGCGCAGGTCAATATTCGACAAGGCGGCACTGCTGGCACCGGGATACTCGAACGCATTGACCTGCCAATGAATATCAACGTTAGCCGCTGACACCCCTTTGCCGTCATCCTGAACCGGCGATCTGGCCTCAAGCAAGGCGATGATTCGCGCATAGGCTGCGCTGCCACGCTCGACCAGATTCAGTAACCAGCCGTAGGCAAACATCGGCCAGATCAGGTATCCCAGATACATAGTAAAACTGGTCAGCTGACCCAGGGTGATTCTGTCCTGCTCGATCAGCCACGCACCCATGGCGATGGACACCATAAATGAAACGCCCACGGTGATAAAAATCGCGGGATCGTACAGAGAGTCGGTCGCGGCTACGCGCATATTGGCTTCCGCGGCGCGATCGGCCACGCGCATAAAATCAGCATCTTCACGAACTTCACGACCAAAGGCGCGTGTCATGCGAATGCCAGAAACCGACTCCTGAACCTTGTCATTCAAATCCGAAAAACGCTCCTGAGCATCGCGGAATCCATCATGCAGGCGAGTGCCAATCACAAAAAAGAACCATGCCATCAGCGGGAACGGCAACAGGGCGACCAATGTCAATTCCCAGCTGACGGTGATCATCATCACTGCCAGCACCAGTATGCCGGTCACCAGTCCATCCAGACCGGATAACACACCCTCGCCCGCGGTCATTTCGACCGCAGTGACATCGTTAGTGGCGCGCGCCATCAGGTCGCCGGTGCGGTGCTTGTTATAAAAACCCGGTGCCATCAGCGTGAGGTGTTGGTAGACCTGTTGTCGCAGACGTTCAGCAAGCTGGAAAGAGGCGCTGAATAAAAACATGCGCCATAAAAAGCGCATGATGTAGATCAATACCGCCAAGACCAAGACACTGATCACGTAGGACATCAGGCGCTGTGAATCCAGAGAGCGGGCAACCACCTCGTCGATCAGACGACCGACCAGCCAGGGAATCGACAGCTCAAGCACGTCGACAATAATCAGTAGCAACCCGGCCACCACATAGCGGCGCCATTGCTCCCTGAAGTACCAGCCCAGTTTTAAAAAAATATCCATTAACAATCCAGACACTGTGCAAGGCTCAACAACATCCGCTTGTGCTGGCCAAGGCGGCTATTATTGTCCTTGTCTGGAAAAAAGCCAGTCTGATTTCTCTCAAAACAAAAATCTTCGTTTTACGTGGTGGATGCGTTTGTTACAATGCGTGCCACCAACGCTGGCACTCCTGCCAGAAGTCTACTAACCCGCAATATCACACATGCCCAGTCAGCGCACTCATGCACTGGCTATAGGAGTCACCACCAAGAATGAGCACTGCACCCATCAAGATTGAAGATTTCTACCCGCTGGATACCTTTAACCGTATGAAAGCGATGGCGGACACTCAGGAGACACCATTTGTGGTGATCGACCTGAACACCATCAGCGAACACTACGACACTTTGATCGAGTATTTCCCATACTCAAAAATTTATTACGCCGTTAAAGCCAACCCTGCCCCAGAAATCATCAACTTGCTGAAGGACAAGGGCTCTAATTTTGACGTGGCCTCAATTTATGAACTCGACAAACTGCTGGGCCTGGGTGTGCCTCCGGAACGTTGCAGCTATGGCAACACCATCAAGAAGAGCAAAGACATCCGCTACTTCTATGAAAAAGGTGTGCGTATGTTTGCCACGGATTCTGAAGCGGACCTGCGCAATATTGCACGTGCTGCGCCCGGCTCACGCATCTACGCACGCATCCTCACAGAAGGCAGCCACACTGCCGACTGGCCTTTGTCGCGCAAGTTTGGCTGTCACACTGACATGGCCATCGATCTGATGATTCTGTCGCGCGAACTCGGGCTGGTGCCCTACGGCATTTCGTTCCACGTCGGTTCACAGCAGCGTGATATTGGTGTGTGGGATTCGGCGATCGCCAAAGTAAAAGTAATTTTTGAGCGCCTGAAAGAAGAAGACGGCATCACCCTGAAAATGATCAATCTGGGCGGCGGCTTCCCGGCCAACTACGTTACTCGTGCGAACACGCTGCCAACGTATGCCGAGGAGATTACGCGGTTTATCCAGGAAGACTTTGGTGACGATTTTCCGGAGATTATTCTGGAACCAGGCCGTTCACTGATTTCCAATGCCGGTATTCTGGTGTCTGAGGTCATTCTAATTTCGCGCAAATCCAACACCTCGCTGCACCGCTGGATTTATACCGATGTCGGCAAGTTCTCTGGTCTGATCGAAACCATGGACGAGAGCATCAAGTACCCGATTTATGTTGAAAAACAGGGCGAGCCCGAAGAAGTTATTATTGCCGGCCCGACCTGTGACAGCGCCGACATCATGTATGAGCAGTACAAACCGCACCTGCCGCTGAATCTGGCGTCTGGGGATCGACTGTACTGGTTCTCAACCGGCGCCTACACCACCAGCTACAGCGCGATTGAATTTAACGGCTTCCCGCCGCTGAAATCCTACTTTGTGTAAGACTGCTGGTTTTTAAGAAAAGGCTTGGCTGACTGAGCAGGCTACTCTAAAAGGATTAGCCTGCTCATATTGAAGACATCAGGCTTGAGGCATTAACCTGCTTCAAGCCTGTTTTTTTTATTGCACGTCAATCTGCTCCCCGCTGGCATCAAACACCTCAACCGACACCTCGATACCATGTCGCACACTTTGCTGACTCAATTTTCGGGCAGATCATCCATCATGATACCCAAGGTATCTGACTTGAACTCACGGCGATAGAGAATAAACACCACAAACATCGACAGGCCTATCAGCACCCAGGCATTCAGGAACCAACCCAGCGCAGCCATGGCAAAATAGTAACTGCGCAGCCCATTATTAAAATTGCCTGAGGCTTTGGAGGCCATTTTGGAAATCGAATCGACGTGGCGATTCATTTCTTCGATCGTAGGCTGTAGGGATTTTTCCGGCGCGCTGCCAATCATCACCGACACCAGACCAAATTGGCGCAGGCTCCAAGTAAATTTAAAAAATCCGTACACAAACAGGCAGATCAGCATCACTACTTTGATTTCCCACTGCGCCAGCGTGCTTTGATCAGAAAACGGCAAGTCGTTAAGCATGCCTAACATCACATCTGACGAACCCAGCATAGTGACCAGACCCGCCAGCACCAGTAAGGTGGTCGAGGCAAAGAACGACACGTTGCGCTCAAGGTTAGCCACAATATTGGTGTCGGTGATGCGGTTCTCACGGATCAGCGCCATTCGTATCCATTGCTTGCGGTAGCGGTGCATGGCGAAGGCCAAGCAGGGTGTATCAACGCTGCGCCTTGCAGTGTAGTGCAGGTAACCCCGGTAGCAGCCAAGAAAAAACATCATGGCAAACAGATTGAGAAAGTTGGACTGAATAAATTCTATAAATGAAGACAACATAAGCAGTGTTAAATCCTTGGTGATTTGAGGCTGCTGACATGAGGCAATCCCTGGCGATTACAAGGCAGCCAGCGCTTCCGAGAGTTTACTGACACCAATAATTTCCATACCCGGTACTGCGTTTTTGGGGCAATTGGCTTTGGGCACAATGGCACGTTTGAAGCCGTGTTTTGCGGCTTCCTGCAAACGTTCCTGACCACTGGGTACCGGACGAATCTCACCGGCCAGCCCGACTTCGCCGAACACCACCAGATCATGCGGCAGGGCGCGATCGCGGAAACTGGACACGATGGCCAGCAACACCGCCAGATCCGCGCCGGTTTCGGTGACTTTGACGCCGCCCACCACGTTCACATAGACATCCTGATCGGCCATAAACAAACCACCGTGGCGGTGTAACACTGCCAGCAGCATTCCCAGTCGGTTCTGATCCAGCCCCACCGCCAGGCGCCGGGCAGCGCCGGTCTGACTGCCATCCACCAGCGCCTGTATTTCCACCAGCAGTGGCCGGGTGCCTTCCCACAACACCATCACCAGTGAGCCGGGACTTTCTTCCTCGGTTCTGGCAAGGAAAATGGCCGAAGGGTTTTTCACTTCCTTCAGGCCTTTTTCAGTCATCGCAAACACACCGAGCTCATTGATGGCGCCAAAGCGATTTTTCTGGCCGCGCAGGGTACGGTAACGGGTATCACTGCCACCTTCCAGCATCACAAAACAGTCAATCATGTGCTCCAGCACTTTCGGGCCGGCCAGGGAACCATCTTTGGTGACATGTCCCACCAGAAACAGCACTGTGCCGGTTTGTTTGGCATATCGGATCAGATAAGCGGCACATTCACGCACCTGCGACACACTGCCGGGCGCAGACGGCACATCACTGCTATGCATCACCTGAATGGAATCGACCACCAGCAATTTAGGCTGCAACTCTTCCGCGAGCCTGCAGATGGTTTCGACTTCAGTCTCGGCAAGCATTTTGAGATTTTTTTCCGGCAAGCCCAGCCGGTGCGCGCGCATACCCACCTGCTGCAAGGACTCTTCACCGGTGACATACATGGCTGGCATCAACTGCGCCAGCGTGCACATCACCTGAAGCAACAAGGTACTTTTGCCAGCACCCGGGTTACCGCCGATCAGGATCACTGACCCCGGCACCAGACCACCACCCAACACCCGATCAAATTCAGTCAAGGATGATGAAAAGCGCGGTAAAGCCGCCACATCAATCTCCGACAGATCCTGCACACTGGACAATTGCCCGGCGTAACCCTGTCGGCGAAAATCCGCCTGCACCGCCGGTGAGCTATTGGTGGTGGCACTGGCCACGGTGATGCGCGTCAGCGTGTTCCAGGCCTTGCACTCCGTGCATTGCCCCTGCCACTTGCTGAACTCAGCACCGCAGTCCTCACACACAAAGGCTGTTTTTGCTTTAGCCATCAGACTGTAAACCTTACGCGAGAAGTCACCTGACAGAACAGCTCATAAGCAATAGTGCCCGCATAACGCGCGATACGATCCGCTGGCAATTCACTGCCCCACGACTGCCCCCACAACAACACCTCGTCACCGGGGCTGGCCGGTATGCCGCGCAGATCCACCGTTAACATATCCATAGACACCCTGCCCGCCAGCGGCGCTTCCCAGACTTTCCCGTGGGCATAGATCAACACCGGCGTACCACTGGGCGCGTGGCGCGGATAACCGTCACCATAACCGATTCCGATAACGCCAATCGGTGTGTCCTGATCACAGTGATAGGTCGCGCCGTAACCCACCGTGTCGCCGTCCTTTACGTGATTGATGGTCAACAACCGGGACTTCAAACTCATCACCGGCTTTAATTGGTAGTGGCTGCCGTCAGTGGCTGCCATGGGCGATGCCCCATACAACATGATGCCCGGGCGCACGATGTCATGATGCGCCTGCGGCCAGGACACAATGCCGGCTGAGGCCGATAAACTACGTGAGCAATGCTCAGCATCGGGCAAGCTGTTAACAAGCGCTGCAAACCCGGTTTGCTGCTGATGTGCCAGCACATGTTCATGCTCATCGGCGGTGGCAAAATGCGACATCAGCACCCGCTCACCCGGCAGCTTCAGAGACTGCAGCCAACGCCAGATGTCATGCAGGTCGTCCGCCGGCAATCCCAGACGGTTCATTCCGGTGTTGATTTTTAACCAGATATTGAGGGTTGGCGATACGGCGCCAGCCAATGATTTAAGCCAGTTCTTTAACAGCTCCGCCTGATAGCGCGAATGCAGCACCCAGTGAAAACCACCCTGCACCAGCAAGGTCAGTTCTTCCAGCGTGAGCGGGCCGCGCAACACCAGAATAGCCTCGGTACTCGCGGTGTGACGCAGTATCAGCGCCTCATGCAGCGTGGCCACGGCAAACAGATCATTGCCCTGCAGCACCGGCTGCAGCGCCTTGGCCACCGTATGCACACCGTGTCCGTAAGCGTTGGCCTTTATCACGGCACACACGCGTCGCCCGGGCGCACTGATACGTGCGCGCTCAAGGTTATGGCGCAGGGCCTCAACATCAATGTGTGCCCAGCTGTGCGAATCAGGCATAACTGTCGTCGTAGTCTGGCAAGGCCAGATTATCAAAACGGGTGAACTGCCCCATAAAGCCCAGCTTCACCGTGCCAATAGGACCATTTCGTTGTTTGCCGATAATGATCTCGGCGATGCCTTTATCCTGGGTATCCTGGTTGTAAACCTCATCACGGTACACAAACGCGATAATGTCGGCGTCTTGCTCGATGGCGCCTGATTCACGCAGGTCTGACATCACTGGCCGCTTGTTCGGACGCTGTTCAAGACTACGGTTCAATTGTGACAATGCAATCACCGGGCAGGAGAACTCGCGAGCCAGCGTTTTTAACGAGCGCGAGATTTCAGATATTTCGCCCACACGGTTATCGCCATAACCTTTTATCTGCATCAGCTGCAGGTAATCCACCACCACCAGCGCCAACCCGCCATACTCGCGCACCACACGCCGCGCACGCGCGCGCATCTCGGTCGGTGTCAGGCCAACGCTGTCATCAATCAACAACGGGCGATCCTTGAGCTTGGCAATCGCCGCGGTCAGCTTAGGCCAGTCCTCGTCTTCCAGCTGACCGTTACGCAGGCGTGACTGGTCAATTCTGCCAATGGAACTGAGCATACGGAAAATTAGGCTCTCGGCGGGCATTTCAAGGCTGAACACCAACACCGGTTTGTCTTGAGTCATGACCGCGTGCTCGGCCAGATTCATGGCAAAACTGGTTTTGCCCATGGAAGGACGCCCCGCCACGATAATCAGATCGGATTTCTGCAAACCGGAGGTCTTGCGGTCCAGATCCTTGTAACCCGTGGACAGCCCGGTAATAGCACCCTTGGACTTGATGAGGATATCGATCTTCTCCACCACCTTGGTCAACAACGGGTTAACCGGTTGTGGGCCGCCATCGCGCGCGCGGCTGTCGGCGATCTGGAAGACTTTCTGCTCAGCAAAATCCAGCACGTCAGCGGCTTCGCGACCGGCAGGATTAAAGGCATTGTCGGCAATTTCATTGGAGACACTGATCAGCGTGCGCAGCGTTGCGCGCTCGCGGATGATGCGCGCATACGCGCTGATGTTGGCGGTACCGCGGGCGTGACTGGCAAGATCTGACAGGTATTCAATGCCACCGGAATCCTGCACCTGATTCAGACTGTCCAGCGCTTCAACCAAGGTCACTACATCGATGGGTTTACTGGCTTCGGCGTGCCGCTGCATGACATCAAAAATCAGTTGATGCTCATGGCGATAAAAATCCACGGCCTGCAGCACTTCGGCAACATTGTCCCAGGCAGTATTGTCGAGCATCAGTCCGCCCAACACGGCCTGTTCGGCTTCAACAGAATGCGGCGGCACTTTTAAGCCTGCGCCCAAGGCATGGGCGGCACTTAATGGCGTCTGCCGGGATGGACGATCAAACGAGGCAGCGGGCTCCCTGAGCTCTGTTGTTGTGCGTTCTGACATTGTGCTCCCTAAAAACCCAGGCAAAAAAAAGCACCACGACCCAAAGGGTGGCGGTGCCTTATTCTCCCACTAAGCGGTGATGACAAACAACCTGCAACCTCAGTTGCCAGCGTGTTGAATCACCGCCTGCGGTGGTGCTGTTAATCAAATGCGATTAAGCAGGCAATCAAATGCGATTAAGCAGGAACAACCGCAACAGTGACCACGGCTTCTACTTCAAAGCCGAGGTCAATTGATACCAGCCATTCACCCACTTCACGGATGGCACCGTTTGGCAGACGAACTTCGGCTTTGGTGATTTCCTGACCGGCTGCGGTCACGGCATCAGCTATATCACGTGTGCCCACAGAACCGAACAGTTTGCCTTCATCGCCCGCGTTGACGGAGATAGCAACACGCAGGTCTTTCAGCTTGTCAGCGCGCGCCTGAGCCTTGCCCACGTTGGCATTGTGTGCCGCCAGCAATTCAGCACGACGGGTTTCAAAGTCAGCCAGATTGTTTTTTGTTGCCGGCACGGCTTTGCCAGTGGGGAACAAAAAGTTACGTGCATAACCCGGACGAACAGATGCTGTGTCACCAACACTGCCCAAACGGCCTACTTTTTCCAGCATAATTACGTTCATGATATTTTCCTCAATAAAATCCTGATTCATGATCAGGCGCCTGTCGGGCCTCAGCTAGTTGGACCTGCGGCTGCTTTTATGCGACCACGGAAGTCATACCAGCTGTCAATAAGCGCGGCCACTGCTAACAGTTGCGCCAACGGCGGATTCAGCATCAGCATATAAAACGCCACAAGCCAAAGCCGCGATAGTTTTTTCAAGCCTACTAACCCATGCACCAATGCCAGTCCGGCAAAAAACAAGGGCATCAAAAAATACATTATCCAGCCTGTCAGTACTGTCACTCCGGCGGTCGCCGCGAGAAACAGTACCATCAGCAACAAAGCAACCGGCGACTGCAGCCTGATCTGGTGAAACTCCTGCTGAAAACCACCCGGGTTAAACAGCACGGCCTGCCACCAACGCGCCAGCAGTATCAGACAGATGCTCATAAACATGTGCATCAAACCAAACAAGCTAATCAGCGCACTACGCATCAATTCCGGCGCAATCTCTGGCTGGTCCGGTAACGTCCCGGCGGCCACAAAAGCTTCAACCTGCTGCTGCAACAACACCAGAAAATCCGGCCTTAGTCGCAGCGCCATCTCTGCACCCACCCCGACCAGAATGCCCGCCAGCAAGGTGTATTGCCAGGAAGCACTCTGCCGCAGTACCGCTGCCAGGCCCAACACGCCAAGCATCAGCACCAGCGGGGTGATGTCACCCATCATCGCCCACCCAAACAACGGCAAGGCGCCCCAGGCTGCCACCAGCAAGGTCTCTCTCGGACCGTGCCTCAATAAAACCAGTCCCATCAATGCCGGGACAAGCATGTTAACCAGAGGAATCAGGCCGCACACAAATACCGTGGTGATCGCCTGACGGCGGCCGCGCATCGCATAGTGTGCTAAACCTTGCATACAACTTCCTCACCAGGTTGGCGCGCTGCGCCCATGCCAGCAAGAACTCAACAGCTTAAACGTTATGGCTGTCAGTATACGGAATCAACGACAAGTGACGGGCGCGTTTAACGGCGACAGCCAGTTGACGCTGGTAACGTGCCTTGGTTCCGGTGATGCGGCTTGGAACAATTTTGCCGGTCTCGGAAATATAAGCTTTTAGCGTTTCAATATCTTTGTAATCGATCTGTATGGTGCCTTCTGCAGTAAATTTGCAGAACTTACGGCGTCGAAAAAAACGTGACATGGTCAGTATCCTTTAAAAAGCTGTGATTAGTTGTTATCGGCCGTCGTCGTCGCTGTCATCTGAATCGGCATCAAAACCGTCTTCAGAGTCATCGTCGTCAGCTGATTCAGCTTCTTCTTCTTCCAGACGACGCTTGGTCTCGGCGCGTGCACGACGCTCACGGCTTTCACGCTCATTTTTCAGGATCAGGGACTCTTCAGTCACCGGGCCGTCCATTTTGATAACCAGATTACGCAGAATGGCATCGTTATAACGGAACAGCGTCACGATTTCGTCCAATACATCTTTGCCACACTCTACGTTCAGCAGAATGTAATGCGCTTTGTGTATTTTGTTAATTGGGTAAGCAAGTTGGCGGCGGCCCCAGTCTTCGTAACGGTGAATTTTGCCACCGGTCTCGGTAATCATCTGGGTATAACGCTCAACCATCGCAGGAACCTGATCACTCTGATCAGGGTGTACAACAAATACTATTTCGTAGTGTCTCATAGAGACTCCTTCTGGAAATAAGTCTTCCGCAAGCAGGAGAACTGGTTTAATTAACAACCAGGCCGCCTAAAAAGTACGGTAAGACAAGGAGTTAACGTTCATTTTCCCGAGCTGCTGACTCTGTGGAGACAACACACGCCCACCTTGAGGGTGGATTTCCGGGACCGCGCATTGTAGTGAAGGCATTACCGACTTGCAAACGCTTTTTGGCTGCAGCCCAGATATTCCGGCACTTGCAGCCAATATCGTCATCTATTTATGTTGCTTTGCGGCGCTGTCGGACAGCCTCGAACAGGCAGACCCCAGCCGCCACTGACACATTCAGACTGCTCACCGCCCCCGCCATGGGAATGGAAATCAGGTAATCGCAATGCTCCCGCGTCAGTCGCCGCAGACCTTTGCCCTCCGACCCCATGACAATCGCCACCGGCCCGGTAAAGTCGGCCTGGTACACACTGTGATCGGCCTCACCCGCCGTGCCGCTGATCCAGATGCCTCGCTCCTGCAATGCCGCCAGTGTGCGCGCCAGATTGGTTACCGCCACCAGATTGACCTTTTCAGCCGCGCCACTGGCGACTTTACGCACCGTCATGTTTAAAGTCGCCGAGTTATCTTTTGGCACGATCACCGCATCCACACCGGCGGCATCGGCAGTTCGCAGACATGCACCCAGGTTATGCGGATCAGTGACCTCGTCCAACACCAGAATCAGCGCTGGATGATCAAGATTGGTCAGCAGCTTGTTCAGGAAAGCCTCGTCCTTGACGGTATCGCGCCACTGGCACAGCGCGGCAACGCCTTGGTGCACCGGGATGCGCCTGCCATCTCCCTTTCCCTCTCCTTTGCCCTCGCCCAGCAGCTTCTTTTCCAGCGCGGCCTTAGGCATGACCTGAATTTTGATGCCCAGCTCCGTCGCCAGTGCACGCACCTCATCCAGCCGCTGATCGGCGCGCTCCTGCTGCAGCACCAACTCAAACACATCCTCGGGATTGCGCCGCAACAGCTCGGTCACCGAATGAATACCCACTATCCATTCACGCCCTGACATCATTCACTCCGGCGCTTGGCGTTGGATCGGGGGCGTTTTGCCGGCTTGGCGAGGACGTCCGTCGCTATTTTGGCAGACGCTCGTTTGCCAGGTGCTTTTTGGGCTAGTGCTTTTTGGGCTGGTGCTTTGGCGCCTAGTGCTTTTTGGGCTGGTGCTTTTTTGACAGGTGGATGAGTCGCCTCAACGGCGACCGTTCTGCGTGACCGGCCAGCTTTTGATGCATCGCCCGGGTTTTCCAACGCCCGACCACGCGGCGCGCCGTTACCCTTAGCTTTGTTTTTACCCTTGTCTTTAACTTTGTCTTTATCTCTAATTTTGTCTTTAGCTTTGCCCTTGCCCTTACCTTTGCCGTCTGGTTTTGCACGTACCACACCAGCGCCACCATCCACCAGTTGCAGGTCAATCTTGCGCTCGTCCAGATCAACACGCGCCACTTTGACCATGATGGGGTCGCCAAGCCGGTAACTGACACCACTGTGCTCACCGCGCAACATCTGCCGCACCGGATCAAACTGATAGTAGTCATTCTTCAGCGCGGTGATGTGCACCAGGCCTTCCACATAAATATCACTGAGCTGCACAAACAGGCCAAAGCCGGTCACCGAACTCACCGTGCCGCGGAACTCTTCACCCACGCGATCCTGCACATATTCACACTTCAGCCAATCCTGCACATCGTAACTGGCGGCATCTGCGCGGCGCTCAGTCATCGAACAGATTTCGCCAAAATGCTGCATGTCAGCAGGCTGGTAAGGATAGCCCTCTTTGCGCGTCAATTTGGGCGCGCCCTTGATCTGGCGGATCTGCGCTTTGTTTTTGCCGCTGCGAATCAGATAGCGCAAAGCTCGGTGCACCAACAGATCCGGGTAACGCCGGATCGGCGACGTGAAGTGCGTGTACGCCTCAAAACCCAGCCCGAAGTGACCAATATTGTCCGGCTGATACACCGCCTGCAACATCGAACGCACCAGCATGGTCTGAATCAGATTGGCATCGGGCCGATCCGCAATCGCCTGCAGTACCCGCTGATAATCCTTGGGTTCCGGCTTCATGGACTTGGACAACACCAGCCCCAGCTCTTTCAGATACATGTTCAGATTTTCAAGCTTGTCCGGATTCGGCCCCTCGTGCACGCGGTACAACACCGGCAGCCCTGATTCCTCGAGGAACTGCGCCGTACACACGTTGGCCGCCAGCATACATTCCTCGATCAGACGGTGAGCGTTGTTACGCACCACCGGCACAATTTCGCGAATCTTGCGCGTCTCGCCAAACACAATACGCGTTTCCTGCGAAGAGAAATCCAGCGCACCGGCCAGTTGCCGCGCTTTGGATAATTTTTCATACACGCTGTACAGGCTTTCCAGATGCGGAATCAGCGCCGCGTGTTTTTCACGCAGACGCTCGCGGCTCCGCTCACGCGTGGGCGAGTCAGGCGTTTCCAGAATCTCGGCGACTTCCGTATACGTCATACGCGCATGCGAAAAAATCACGCCCTCATAAAAACGAAAATCCGTCACTTTGCCGGTGCGGCTCAGGTCCATCTCGCAGACCATTACCAGACGATTGACCTGCGGCTTGAGCGAACACAGCCCGTTGGACAACACCTCCGGCAACATCGGCACCACCGACCCGGGGAAATAGACCGAGTTACCACGATTCTGCGCCTCCAGATCCAGCGCCGAATCCGGTTTCACATAATGAGAAACGTCAGCAATCGCCACAAACAACTTGGCGGTGCCGCGCGGGCCCTCTTCACAATACACCGCGTCGTCAAAGTCTTTGGCGTCCTCACCATCGATGGTGACAAACGGCAATTCACGCAGATCCACACGCCCGGCCAGATCTGCCTTCGCAACATCCTCGGTTAATCCCTTGACCTCACGCTCAACGTCTTTAGGCCACTCATGCGGAATATTATGACTGCGCAGCGCAACGTCAATTTCCATGCCCGGCGCCATGTGGTCACCAAGGATTTCCACAATCGCACCCACCGCCTTGCGGCGCTGATCGGGATAACTGCGAATTTCTGCGACCACAAACTGGCCGTCTTTGGCATTACGGGTATCCGCCTCCGGAATCAGAATCTCCTGACTGATGCGCCGATTATCCGGCACCACCAGGCCAAAACCATGGTCGCGATAAAAGCGCCCAACAATCTGCGACAGACGCCGCTCCAGCACTTCAACAATCATGCCCTCTTTGCGGCCACGCCGGTCAACGCCCGACACCCGCACCAGCACAATATCGCCATCAAATACTTTCATCATTTCCTGCGGCCCCAGGAACATATCCCCGGAACCGTCCGTCGGCACAAAGTAACCCGTGCCTTCTTTATTGCCCTGCACGCGTCCCTTGGTCAGTTCCATCTTGTCAGCCAGGCCATACACACCGCGGCGATTACTGATCAGCTGACCATCACGGCCCATGGCAATCAGCCGGCGACGCAGCGCCTCGGCCTGATCCTCATCGTCATCAAAACCCATCTGTTCACGCAAATACTCATAAGTCACCGGCTGGCCAATTTTTGCCATCAGCTCCATGATGTATTCACGACTGGGAATGGGTTTATCGTACTTTTCGGCTTCGCGTGATGCGTAGGGGTCTTTGTTGCGGGATTTCACTTCGGGGGGGCTTGCTATATCACTGGCGTTATTTTTTCTGGCCATTTCATCTCGTCTCGTTTTCATGTGCGGCCGAGTATACACGCGTGGGCCCTTGTTATCTTAAAGAATTTCAAATAGCCCGTTGACATGCCTTTGGGCAGTGGGCAAAATGCGCGCTCTTCATTGATCCAACCCCTAAATGCCCAGGTGGTGGAATTGGTAGACACACCAGCTTCAGGTGCTGGCGATCGCAAGGTCGTGGAGGTTCAAGTCCTCTCCTGGGCACCATCTAGTTATGAAAATCAATAAGTTAACGCGTTTGTTTTAATTACCCCCCCATCTTACCCACCAAAAAAGCTCGCACCCATAAAAAAACACGCCAGACTTTTCCAACAAAGGCTGGATTGTAATCTTGCACTTCCTGCGTAAATAGAAGACACGTAGGGCTAATTCAGCTCGATTCGAAATTGGGCTCGGTTCATTACTGTAGGGGTCGTTTGTTCAGGGTAGTGCAAAAAAAAGGGGGGGTAATTTGCGCCCCCGTTGTTTTGGTGTGTTTTTAGCCGATCTTGTTCTGTTCAATTTAATAAGTTGAATTAGTTGTATGCGCGTACGACACGAATAGTTTATTTATTGCCTGTGTTTAATTTCTTTATCTCGTACGCACATACAATTTTTCCAACTAATTACCCATCAGCCACCTGTTTGATTGCTTTGAATCGCTCGGATCTGGCCTCCCTGATCCTTTCGGCCTGTTCGCTGAATCGCTCATGCACTTGGGGATTTACCAAAAACCTGCCAGCGGATCGCCTGCCACGTTTACCGGGTTCTGTCGGTGGCGTTATGTCCATAATCCAACCTAGCTCTATCAAGTAATCTAGTGCGTTTTCTGCTTCGCGGTTGTCAGCGCCTTGCCAGTAGGTTGCATTGCGAGTTAAATCGCCGCGACTGAAGGTTTCCCAACCCTGAAATCAAAGCAGATTCCTGTGCGGTCCCGCCGTGCTCACGATTTCGGATTGAATCCAGGTTTGCGCTTGGGTTCTACTTTTCCTATCAACAAGAGAGATTCCACGCAGTCACGGATAGATGTATCGAGCGGGCGAAACTCCATGCCGAGTGTGTTGCGAATGCGCTCGTTGTGTAGCTCGCATACGCCCCAGGCGTTCCTGAATTCGTCCTTTCTTGCCTGGATCGGCTCGGGGAAGGGATCGACTTTAACTGCGCCCGCGAAGCCCAATTCCGGCAGAAGACGATCGATGCTGGCGCATACATCCTCAACTTCCAGTGATTCTGTTGACCAGGCGATGAAACGCTCGCCATTTTTCACCTTGTCACTTTCCAGCATCCGAATGTGGGCCTCGGCGGTGTCACGAACATCCACTGTCCACCAGGGGCGGTAGGCGCCGATGACGTTTTCTGTGTATTGGCCCAGCAGCATGGTTTCGACATTGTGTTGCCAGGGGCCTACAGCTTTTTGGTGGGCGGCGAGAATGGGGCCAATATTGTCCCCGGGACAGCAGGTAATCGCATCCCAGCGACCGCTTGCTTTGGCCGCTTCGGCAAAAACCCGTTCCAGCAAGACCTTACCTATTGAATAGCCCTGGCCGCCTTTCGCGGAACGCTTGGGATTCTGCTCGTCTGGATAGCGGTCTTCGTCACAAACAGGGCGGCGCACAAGCTCTTGTATATCCGTTTCGCCGATCACAGCGGCGATGCTGGATGTTACAACGATGCGGCTTACAGACTCCGACAGATTGACGCTATTGATGATGTGGTCGTAAACCTGCTGCATGTAGTCCTGGTCAGTGTAGGTGGACACATGTGACACGTGGGCTACGCCCTGACAGCCTTTGAAGATCTCGTCAAAACAACCCGCCTTATCCAGATCGGCTGAGTGCAGCGTCAAACGACCGGAAGCAAAGCCCGGCATGGCGCGAAGAAAACCGGTTTTCTCTTCATCACTGGTATCCCTGACGCAGGCGCGCACCCGGTAGCCCTTGTCCAATAGTAACCGGACGATCCAGCCGCCGATAAATCCCGCGCTGCCTGTCACGGCAACGGTGCCACCTTGAGGTATGGGCCCCATTAATCTTCTCCTTTGCAATGTCGCTCACTGCTGATTTCAATAGTTGTTTGGATGGCGTGTTGCGCTACTGCCTACTGTCAACGTGCTTCGCCTGGTACCTGGATACATACATGACACCGCCTGCGCCCTGTGTGCAGGCGTGGAAGCGGGTTAGCCAATAGAATCCAGTCGGTCTGCGGCATGTTCAAGTCGGCCAACCAGGCTGGCGAGGGACTCTGTGGTCGCATCATTTGACCCGATACCGCACAGCACAGTACGCGAGATAGAATTCGTAACTTTATCCACATCAATGGCTTTGCCTGTCCTCATATACGACCAGGCGATCAACTCGAGTCCACCGCCAATCATGTCGCACACGATAACGGGGGAGGTGTCTGTTCGAAACGCGCCGCTCTTCATGCCAGCCTTGATCTCGTCCGCCATCAAAAGCCCCATCTGGCGATTCAGATCTTGTGACAGCGACGGATGCTTGTCGTCGAACTGGCGCAGATCGCGTGTGATGAGCCCGCACATGCCACGATCGGCAGAAATGGCGAGGAGAGTGCGACGAATTAGATAGCGCAGGCGATTGCCGTGTCCTTCAATGCCTGGCAGTGTTTGCTGGATATCGTCGAAGATGGCTGCGTAGTGTCGCCTTAGTACTTCACAGAGCAAGTCTCGCTTGCCATCGAAGTAGCGATAAATCGTCCCTTCCGCAATACCCGCGTCTCCTGCAATATCCGTGATGGAGCCCTTCTCGAAACCGCTGGCGCAGAACACCTTGCGTGCCGACTCGACAATCGTGTCTATCCGCTGCTCCTTGGTGGGGCGGGGTATTTTTGTGAGGTAAACGATGCTCATGGCTTATGGGACGCGACGGTTATCAATGAATTTTCTGTAAATTGCCACAATAATGAGCGTAATTCAACAACAATATTCAGGCTTAGATTCTAAAGATTCTTCCAAAATACGTTTGTAAATATAGTTAATTATGACTACGATGCTCCTCTATTGAGAATAAGCAACGTCGTATTTGAGTGAATAATGAACGACGTTCATTATTCCGCACCATTGTAAGCGGCCAGTTGGACTGGCATAAAGGGCATGTGGTCTGGAGCGCTGGTAATCCCACAAGCCCGCCTGAAGCAGCCATCCGAAGCCGTGATAAAGAGTGGGGTTATTTGAATGGTCAACGAACAGGACAGGAAACAGAGCATGAAATCAAAAAACCGACATAATTGCTTGATTGCACTGCTGCTCAGCTTCTCTCCCGCGATTGGTTTGGCGCAGCCGGCGCAAGACGCAGCGGAGCTTGCGGATGGCGAGGCGCAATACAGACTCTTTTGTGCAGAATGCCATGAGGGCGCCTTGCTCGAGGCGCCGCAGCGAGCGGCGTTCGAACTCTATGCGCCAGGACGCATCGTCGATGTGCTGGAGTTCGGATCGATGGCGACTTCAGGGATGGCATTGTCGCGTGAACAGAAGAGGAACATAGCCTTCTACCTGTCGGGTGAGCGCTACGACGAAGCCCGCACCGAGACCGTCAGTTTCAGCTGTGAATCCACCCGTGACGCAACCTCACCATTGACCCAGCCGGTAGCCTGGAACGGATGGGGAGGTGGATCTGGCAACGCCCGCCACCAGGCCAATGAAACCATTTTGACCAAGGGCAATGTCGATCGACTAGAGTTGAAGTGGGCATTCGCCTTCCCGGGCGCCACGCGTGTACGCTCACAACCGGTCGTCACACCGGAAGTAACGTTTATCGGCAGCCAGGAAGGGACGATCTATGCGCTGGATACTGCCAATGGCTGCCCCTGGTGGACATTCAGTGCCGATTCCGAAGTGCGGGGCGCGATCTTTGTCGATACCAACGATCAGGGCGTACCCGAGAGACTGCTGTTTGGAGACTTCGGTGGCAAAGCCTACGCAATCGACGCACAGACGGGCGCGCTTATCTGGAAAACAGAAGTCCATGAGCACCCCCAGGCCACTATAACCGGGTCAGTCATAGCCCACGAAGACACAGTGATAGTACCTGTCTCGTCAGTGGAGGTGCTGCTGGCCGCCAGGGTCGGATATCCCTGTTGTTCATTTCGCGGCGCATTGGTTGCGCTGAGTGTCAGCAGCGGCGAAGAACTGTGGCGAACCTATACCACCGATGAGCCACATCCGACGATCTTCAGCACAGCGGGAATTCAACAGTATGGCCCTTCGGGCGCCCCTATCTGGTCCAGTCCTACCATCGATGCGGAACGCAAGCTCGTGTACGCCGGTACCGGGGAGAATTATTCGTCGCCAGCCAATGGCTACAGTGATGCGGTGCTCGCCATGGATCTGGCGAGCGGACAAATCGTATGGGCCGCCCAACTCACCCGGGACGATGCCTGGAATGGTGCCTGCTCGCGGGGAACGCCAAACTGCCCGGAAGAAAACGGTCCCGACTATGATATTGGCGCATCACCGATATTGACTCGGGACGAGAAGGGTAGAGAGCTGCTTCTTGTCGGTCAGAAATCGGGCATGGTTTACGCACTCGATCCAGCCAGCAACGGCGCGTTGGTCTGGGAGCAGCGTGTCGGCAGTGGCGGAACGATGGGCGGCATACACTGGGGGATGAGCACCGGAGGCGAGAAGCTCTTTGTCGGGGTTTCCGACCTGCCAACGAACAATCCATATAACGTCGGGCAGGCACACCCAGGAATTCACGCTTTGCGACTTGGTACCGGAGAGATTCTCTGGCGCAACGATCTGCCTGACAAATGTGAATCAAGCCGATTTCTTTGCTGGCAGGGCATCTCTGCGGCTGTGAGCAGTACTCCCGACCTTGTCTTCGCTGGTGGTCTGGACGGCATCCTGCGCGCATTCGATGTCGACGATGGTCGCACGCTGTGGGAAACCAATACGCGGCAAAGTTTCGGCACACGCAATGGCATTGAGGCGACAGGCGGCTCAATCGAAGCGGACGGTCCGGTAATTATGAATGGGCAGGTGTTCATTACCTCGGGTTATGACAAGTGGGCCGAGGCACCGGGCAACGTATTGCTTGTCTATTCCCTGCACGGGGAATAAGTCTTCGCGTTCAGCTTACGCGCAGTTCTTGTTAGGTATGGTGAATCTACATTTGTGTGTGAAGCCACTCGGTAAATAAATTTTCAAGGAGTCTCGAATGTCGTTTTTAATGCTCTTCCAAAGCAAGCGGCGCAGAAACGCTGAAAACTTGTGTTTGCTGTTCTCGGTAGTAGCCTCCGTGCTGTTCGCGTCCCAGGCGCTAGCCTATGAAATTGATCCCGATGCAACCATCAGCAATTCCCCCGCTGGTTTGCTGGGCATAAATCACATTGGACTTTCAGTGAGAGACCTGGATGCGTCTCTAGAATTTTATCAGGCGGCCTCGGGATTCAAACTCATTCGAAGGGAAGTGGTCCGCAGCAGCAGTGCCGCTGACACCTTATTCGGCCGGGACAATGTCGAGTATGAGATTGCCGTGCTGGAAGCGCCCAATATGCTCTTTGAACTCATCGAGTTTAGTCACAATCGCGACCTGCCGATCAGCAAAATGCCAGTGCAGGGTCCTGGCATGACCCACACCTGTTTCCAGTCGCCAGCACACTTGTCGGGCTACGAGAAATTCAAACGCGCTGGCGCAGAGATGCTCAGTCGCGGCGAGGGCCCAGTGGATTTGCTGGGTCAGGGTGTGACTTATGCGTACGCCTATGACCCGGAAGGCAATATGCTTGAACTGGAGCAATTGGACTTCGATCGTTTGGGTGGAGACTCACGTAACCCTGCCTGGATTGAACAAGGCCTCGACATGTGGATGACGCAGGTCGCTCTGGTAACGCACGACATCGAGCGCCTGACGAATTACTACGCGGAAATAATGGGCTTTAATCCCTACCGCGCCGCCGATATCGCGAACCGGGAGACGTTCGATGACGCCACGGATGTTGACGATGTGGTGCTCAAAGTAGTCTTCTTCAGAATGGCCCAGCGCTCGAAGAGTATGGAGTTCTGGCAATATGACAATCCGCAAACTCAACCGTTCCCGGGCAACCGGGACAGCACGGCGCTCGGCTATTCCTACTCAATTGAGGTGGCGGACATCCAGGCGGAGTATGCACGAATGGCCAGTCTGGGTGTAGAGTTCGTCAGCGAGCCAGTTTTGCTCGGTGAGTATTGGCAGGTGTTTGCAAACGATATCGACGGCAATGTGTTTGCGCTGCGCCAGTGGGTAGACCCGGACTCACCCTGGTCTGTGCCCAACCTGGAATTGTAGAACCTGACAGAAAGAATTCCAGATACGTGTTCAAAGTCTGCAAAATTGACAGCACAACCTATAGGAACTCTCGATGACTATTCAATTGCGTAAGCTCGCATTCTACACACTGCTTAGCCTCGGCTTGCTCCTCGGCAATGCAGGCTTTGCCCAGGACGTAACCGAGCAGGTTGAACACCGCTATGCCGAGAATGATGGCGTGCGCATCCACTATGCGGTGATGGGCAGCGGCCCCCTGATCGTGATGGTGCACGGCTTCCCCGATTACTGGTATACCTGGCGGCATCAAATGCAGGCTCTGGCATCTGACTACACGGTTGCCGCACTTGATACGCGTGGCTACAATCTGAGTGACAAGCCGGAAGGGGTGGAGAATTACACGCTGGAGATTCTGGTCGAAGATGTGGCTGCCGTGATTCGGGCCGAAGGCGAAAGCGATGCCACGGTGGTCGGACACGACTGGGGCGGTGGCATCGCCTGGAGCTTTGCTGCATTGAAGCCCGAGATGACCGAGCGTCTGATCATTCTCAATCTACCCCATCCACGGGGATTGGTCAGAGAGTTGGCGACCTTTGGCCAGCAGCACGAGAACTCGGCCTACGCGCGCAGGTTTCAACAAGCGAACTCCCATGAGAATTTAAGCCCCGAGGTATTGGCGGCGTCGCTCTCTGGTGGTGATCCGGATCTTCTGGCGCGTTACTCTGAGGCCTTCGGCCGATCCAGCTTCGATGCGATGATGAATTATTACCGGGCTAACTATCCCCGCGATCCCTATAACTCCGGTACGTTCTATAACCTACCCGAGGTCCAGGCGCCTGTGCTGCAGTTTCACGGCCTGACCGATACGGCACTGTTGCCCGAGGCGCTGAACAACACCTGGGACTTTCTGGCGTCCGACTGGACTCTCGTCACCATCCCCGGTGTCAGCCATTGGCCGCACCATGCGGTACCGGACAAGGTGAGCAATATGATGAAAGCGTGGTTGGAGTTGCACTAGGCTGAAAAAAGTGCCCCGCTGAAAGCGGGATTAAGACGCGCACCTGTGTGGCACATGCATGTAGTGGTCAACTAATCCCGGTCAAACAAATCCGCAGTCCCCCATTCAGAGTCGACAGCATGGGGATGTCTGTTTATTCTTACTGTACTCGCTTGGCTCCCATGAGGATAGTTAGATGGATTCGTTCGGATTGCGCGCTTTGCCGCTGCTGTGCCTGTTGTGGATGACGCCAACGGCGGCATTACCGCCCTTCGTCACCAGCACGGAAACGGCGCCGTTTGTTTCCACGTCACCAGCCGAAGATCCGCAAGCCTGGCTGTTGGCCTTCATCGACGTGGAAACCACCGGCCTGGTGCCTGGCTGGCACGAGATGATCGACATCGGGGTGGTCATGGCTGAACTCGACGGCAGCGAGCTCGAAGCGCTGCATCTGCGCATCCAACCGGCTCACCCGGAGCGCATCAGCGATGGTGCGCGACAGGTCAACGCCTTCGACGCAGAGCGCTGGCGGGAATTCAGCGCGGTCGACGCGCAGGGCGCGGTGGATGAGCTGCGCAGTTTCCATCAACGCGTCGCTGGTACGCGCCCGGTGCTGTTTGTCGCCTTTAACAGCCAGTTCGATGCAGCCTTTCTCGACCACCTGTTTCGTCAGGTTGACGGCTCCTGGCGCGAGCTCTTCCACTACTTTGTGCTCGACGTTCCATCAATGGCCTGGTCGCTGGGCTTGCGCGGCCTCAGTGGCGCAGCACTTGCAACGGAGCTGGGTGTCGGCGATGAGCCGCGCGTCGCTGAGGAGCACACCGGGCTGACCGGTGCCAGGCTCAACGCGCGCATCTATCGCGCTCTGGAAGCTCGTCGTGCTGGCGCGCCCACCTCTTTTGCAACCGAACAATTGAGTGAGGATTAAACCTGTTGACCATGGTGTGTTAAGCGTGTTTCATGAAATACTCTCGGGATAACAAAATACTGATGCTTGGGGATACGATATGTTGGCTTTATCGCAGACGAACAAACATGCATCCGACACCATGGCCTCAGTCCGGCTGCATTCATCTCAACTTTCACCAACGTCCACAACAAAGTTTCGGCTCCTTCTCATCATTGCCTTGTTTTTATTCTTTTGATTAGCTGGAAATATCATCACGCTAATGGTACTAGTGACGGGGCAAGGTCAGTCTGACCTTTATTTGTGTTAGGAGTGTTCATGCTCAATCGCCTCAACGCCTTGTACCCCATGCGCTACTACGTTCTGCTGCTGTGTATTGGCTTGTCCTTGCTCAGTTTGTTAGCCCTCGTGGCCACAGGCAATGGCGCGGTGGTATTTATCGCGAGCACGGCGCTGACCATCGTGGGACTCCGTGATTTGCAGCAGCGCACAAGTTCGGTGCGGCGCAATTACCCCATCATGGGTCACTTCCGATTCATGTTGGAGTCGATCCGTCCCGAGTTGCGCCAGTACTTTCTGGAAAGCGACACCGAGGCTGCGCCGTTTTCGCGCAACCAACGTTCTCTGGCCTATTCGCGTGCTAAAGGGGAATCCGACAAACGCCCCTTCGGCACCCAACTCGATGTAAATGCCAACGGTCATGAGTGGATCAACCACGCCATGGTGCCGACCGACGTCGCCTCTTACGATTTCCGGGTTCGCATTGGCGGTGCCGACTGCCGCCAACCTTATGAGGCCAGCGTGTTCAACATCTCGGCCATGAGCTTTGGTTCGCTCTCAGCCAACGCCATTCAAGCGCTCAACGCAGGCGCGAAACGCGGTGGCTTTGCGCACGACACGGGTGAAGGCTCGATCTCCCAATGGCACCGTGTGCACGGCGGGGACTTGATTTGGGAAATCGGATCGGGCTACTTCGGTTGCCGCGACAGCGAAGGCCGCTTCAACCCCGAAGCCTTTGCCGCCAACGCCTTGCAGCCCCAGGTCAAAATGATCGAGATCAAGCTCAGCCAAGGCGCCAAACCAGGACACGGTGGTGTTTTGCCCGGCTCCAAGGTGACCGAAGAAATTGCCCAAGCGCGGGGAGTCCCGATGGGCGAGGACTGTGTGTCGCCCGCCGCGCACAGCGCGTTTTCCACGCCGCGTGAGCTCATGGCCTTCATCACCCAGCTGCGCGAACTCAGCCATGGCAAACCCGTGGGCTTTAAGCTGTGTGTGGGTCACCCATGGGAGTTGTTTTCGCTGGTCAAGGCCATGCAAGACACCGGCATCACACCTGACTTCATCGTCGTCGACGGCGCGGAAGGCGGCACGGGTGCAGCCCCCTTGGAATTTTCCGACCACGTCGGCACACCGCTGCAAGAAGGTCTGCGTTTAGTGCACAACACCTTGGTGGGTGTGGGTCTGCGCGATCGCATCGCACTGGGCGCCTCGGGCAAGGTGATCAGCGCGTTTGACATCGCACGCGCCATGGCCTTGGGCGCCGACTGGTGCAACAGCGCACGCGGCTTCATGTTTGCTTTGGGCTGTATCCAGGCCCAGACCTGCCACACGGGTCAATGCCCCACCGGCGTGACCACTCAAGACCCACTGCGCCAGCGAGGCTTAGTGGTGCTCGACAAAGCCTCTCGTGTGTACAACTTTCACCATGAAACGCTCAAGGCCTTGCGCGAGTTGGTGCAAGCCGCAGGCTTGCAGCACCCCAGAGACATCACCGCCGATCACATTGTGCGCCGCGTGAATGACCACGAGGTGCACCTGATGTCCAAACTATTACCGGAGATGACCGCTGGCGCTTTGCTCAACAATGCAGAGCAACAAGACAGCGTCTTCCGCGCCTATTGGGATCGCTGCAACAGCAACAGCTTCGCGTTGCACAGTGCTGCTAATCAAGCAACTCTTTCAAGCATCAGGACTACCCTTTGACTCAAAAATGCCACAGTAGCCTGCAATAGCAACACGGATTTTTTCCTGTGTTGCCTCAAAGGTGCCAGGTATCCGTATCTGTGTATTCTCATCCATGTAAATGTCCCTGCGAACTTCTATCATCACAGACTCGACCCTTTTGTCGAGATGGTAGTAACCCTGTGGAACTAAGGAGCCTGAGAACGGACTGTTTAAGGATGCACTTCGGCCGGAGCGCGCAAATGCATTAACGAGCCAGTCAGCAAGCTGTTTAGGTGTGTGATACTCATCCGTGCCAATGCAAATGTCCCGTCGATCTGCGCCGGGTGAGTTTTCATAAGGTAGCGCTTTTTTGGGAAAACTATGGCAGTCAATAATCAGGCAGCGGCCGTGGCATTGAAGCGTGTTCTCAACAGCATGGGTCAACTGCCTGTGATGGGGGTGGTACCAATCGTCAAGTAGTGCCTCTCTCTCTTGCTGGCTTAGTGGCCTTCGCAGCGTTTTAGAATCGTGGGTCTGCGTGTACACAACCCCCATTCCCACACTGCTCATAGGCTCAAATGCGTCATCTTCAAATCGCTCCATATCAACTACGAGCCTGCTCACTGGTGAGGCTACTACCTGTGAACTATTCACGTCTTGCGCAAATAAGTCGTGGGTGTGGTGGTCAGTCATTTTCAGAATTTCATCATCGAGTTCAGCATCACTCAACGTGAACTGATCACGTACACTGGCTGGTATCAATGTTGAATTGTGCGGGATATGCAAAACAACCCACGGTGGCAGCGTTAATAAGCGGCGCCCATTTAAGCGCCGCCGATTATGAGAGGAGATAACGAACCCACCTGTGTATATTGGATCGTTCGGGTCATTTGCTAATATTAGTCTGACCTTAGCCATACGCGGCCTCCGGGTCTGTTATGTCAATAACGTCAGCCTTGAGGCCTAAGCCTATTGACTGCCATACCTCTTCATCAAGTTCAAAACCTACAGCGTTAAACTCCTCACGCAGTTCTGTCGGTGTAAACGTTCCAGCATACTGTCGTGATCTCAGAGAATCCTCGGTTGAAGAATACAGTTCCCAACGTTTGCCTTTTTCGATCCTTTTTACCCAGTAATTTGTGCGCCAATCACAACCAGGCATACCAGAATACCAATGCTCTCCAAGATCAAATACGCGTTGTCGCGTACGCGCCTTTTTGCCGCCAAAAAAATCAGGATGAGATTTAATCGATAAGATATTTTTAAGCATAAAAAAACCCCCAGTTGGTTATCCAATGGAGGCTGACGCTGTTGTTGCCTTACGGCCACATTCCCTTTCGGGGTACCACCTTGCACAGCTGCAGGTTGGCGGGGCGTCAGCCCTCTCTTAATGTCGGGAGGAGTATCTGCCTTGCCTACTGACGATGTCAAGCAGATGTTAGGGGCGCTTGTTGGCACTGGCGGATAATCCACGACAAGGCGATCTGGACGGGCGCGGCGCGCTGACGGAGCAAGGCCTGATGCAGTTCTGCGATTACATGCTCGATACCGCCATTGACCAGGTCACCTACATGAGCAAGTTGCTGGATTTGCCCAGGTTGCGCCAGCGTATCGACAGTTATGTACAGGCGCGCAATGATTTTCGTGTGTCAGGTGTGACCGAGCCGTTAAAAAGCAATGCGGCTCTGATTCTTTACACGGCGTTTATCCACGGTGAGATTGGCCGCGCTGAAGCACTGGAGTTATGTGCGATGCCAGAACGCTCTGCACGGCGACTCCTGAGCCAGTTAAAGAGCGAGGGCCTGTTAAGCGAAACCAGCAGCAAGTCGCCACTGCGCTGGGAGGTTCCGGAACATGCGGAGCCATGGTACTTCCCGGACCTGACGCCAATTGTGTAGGCTCGAACTCTACAAAAGGACTTTCGAAGCCACATCCTCAAACGCCGGATCGTCAGCGTACAGCTTTTCAAACTCGCGGCGCGCATCGGCGCGGCGGCCGGTTTGTTCGTAGAGCTCGGCGCGGTGGTAGCGAATCTGTTGCATCAGCGCGGCTGGCCGGTCTTTTTGGCGGCGGTTAGCCTGCGTTAATACTTGTATGGCCGCGTCGGCCAAGCCCAGTGCGCTCAGAGCGCGGGCGCGGTAGAACAGCACCGCGGTGTGTACCGGGGTGTCGTTGTTGATATCGGTGGTCAGTCGCACCACCTTGTCCATCAGCGGACGATCGTGCGGGCTGTCGAGTGACAATTCGGCAAACGACACCAGCACGACCGGGTCGCTGGCATCCAGCGCCAGCAGTTGATGGAGGTGAGTGTTAGCATCCTCGCGGTGGCCCTGCAACTGCGCCGCCTCAACCAGTGCGAGTCGAGTGCCGCGTGCGCCGGGGGTGATGTGGGCAAATATGTCTTCGGTGATGGGTAGATTCACCACGGCGGCGATGCCGTATTTTGCGAACAAGGTGCCAAGTTGCTCAGATTGACTCAGGGCATACAGAAAATGCGCAGTTGCCAGGTCGAACTCTTCGCGGCGTAGGCGAATAAATCCGGCCATCCACGCCGCATCGGGCAACGTGGTACTTTGCTCCAGCGCGCTGAGCGCCTCAGCAGTGTTGTCTTCGTTGAGTGCGCGTAAGCCTTCAACAAAGCGTTGCTCGATGGCGGGGGTGGTCAGGCGCTGAAAAAAGCCGAGTTTCAGGCGGTCAGAGGCCCTTACCTTGGCCGTGGGCGCTGCGCCGTCGCGTCCTGCGCGCTGGCGATCATGCACTGTGTAAAACAATCCGGTGCCGGGAATGCCGGCGGTGATGCGGTTGCCGCGGGGGCTGATGGTGAATTTTGCACCGGGCGGTCCTATCGACAATGAGGCCGTCGACTTGGACAGATTGAGTGTGATGCCGGGGGCGAGGCGGATACGGCGCCAGAATCTAAAACTCATAGGTGTCCTTTGTCACGCTGCAACCAGCTTCTTAACCTGAAGTTCACTCCTGTGCTGTTCGGCATGCCACAGCTCATACTGAGATTGCTGGTTCAGCCAACTCTCAGCGGACGTATCAAATGCAATCGACAGTCGGATAGCCATTTCCGGGCTTATCCCAGCACGGCCATTGAGTATGGCGCTTAATGTTTTTCGACTAATTCCAAGCGCATCGGCAGCATCAGTGACAGAAATACCCAACGGTTCTAAGCAGAGCTCTTTAATGATTTCACCGGGGTGAGGAGGGTTGTGCATCAGCATGGTGTTACCTCAATGATAATCTTCATAATTAACGACCTCAGCGTCTTCGCCCACAAAAATGAACGTTACCCGCCAGTTTCCACTGACTGTCACTGACCAGGTACCGGAGCGGTTACCGATGAGCTCATGCAAACGCAGACCGGGCAAGTCCATGTCCTTCGGCGTCGTAGCTGCGTGAAGACGGCCGAGGATAAGTCGGAGCCGATTTGAGTGCGCAGCCTGAATTCCAGCGGTACTGCCAGTTTCAAAAAACTTGCCCAAGCCTTTGTGTTTGAAGTTCCGTATCATGGCAAAGATTGTAACCTATCGCGTATCAGGTATCAAACTGGGACAGAAACGCCTCACTCCTCAGTTCACATCACTCGCCCTCTCTGATACTGTATGCACATACAGTTATTTAGCACCACATTCCGAGGCACCATGCACATATCCCTCTTAGGCAAAGCCGGCAGCTTTGCGCTGCGCCTGATTCCCCTGTTTTTGGAGCGGGTATCCGCCGGCTTTCCGTCCCCGGCGCAGGACTTTGTCGAAAAGACACTGGATCTCAATGAGTTATGCATTCAGCACCCGGCCGCGACGTTTTTTGTGCGCGTCTCCGGTGACAGCATGATTGAGGCCGGCATTTTCCCCGGAGACATTCTGGTGGTGGATCGATCGCTACGGGCGAGCCACGGCGATGTTGTGATCGCAGTGTTGGACGGGGAATTCACGGTGAAGGAACTGGCGCTGCATCCGGCGCCCATGCTGCTACCCAGAAACCGCGCCTATGCGCCGATCACGCTGGGCAATGACAGCGAGCTGGAGATTTTTGGTGTGGTCACCCGCTCCATACGGGACATCCGTGGCCAACGATGAGCAGTGTGTTTGCGCTGGTTGACTGCAATAACTTTTATGCGTCGTGCGAGAAACTCTTCAGGCCGGATATCAAACATCGCGCCGTGGTGGTGCTGTCGAACAATGACGGCTGTGTGGTCGCCCGCTCAAAAGAGGCCAAGGCGCTGGGCATCAAAATGGGTGTGCCGGCGTTTCAGATCAAGGACATGATTCACAAACACTCGATTGTGGTGTTCTCGTCCAACTATGCCTTGTATGCCGACATGTCCAATCGGGTGATGCAGACTCTGGAGGCGATGTCGCCGCGTGTGGAGGTATATTCCATCGATGAAGCGTTTGTGGATATGACCTCGGTCGATCGGGTGATGCCGCTGTCCGACTTTGGTTATCAGCTCAAAGACACCGTTGCCCAGTACACGGGCATGGCGGTGTGTGTTGGCATTGCGCCCTCCAAAACGCTGGCGAAGCTGGCCAACTATGCCGCCAAGAAGTATCCGGCCATCCAGGGTGTGCTGGATTTAACCGACAGGACCCGGCAACGAAAACTGATGGCGATGACGCCAGTGAATGAAGTCTGGGGTGTGGGTGGCAAACTGACCACACGGCTGGCGGCGCTGGGCATTACCACGGCACTGGATCTGGCGGATGCCAATCCCAAACAGTTGCGCAAACATTTTTCAGTGGTGATGGAAAAAACCATCAGCGAGCTTAATGGCGAGAGTTGTCTGGAGCTGGAGATTCAAGCGCCAGCCAAACAGCAGATCCTGTGTTCGCGCTCGTTTGGTGAGGTGGTGACCGACAAACACATCATGCAGCAACTGGTCAGTGGTTATATCGCCCGAGCCGCTGAAAAGCTGCGTTATGAGCGGCAGTGCTGCGGGCATGTGCAGGTGTTTATCCGCACCAGCTTTTTCCGCCAGGGCGCAGTCCAGTACAGCAACGCGGCTTCGACGCGCTTTGCAGTCAACACCGATGACACACGGGTGCTGACCCGCGCAGCCATGTCGCTGCTGGATGTCATCTGGAAAGACGGCGTGCGTTACGCCAAAGCCGGCGTCATGCTGACGGAACTGGGGGATCAGGGTGTGGTGCAGCAGGACTTGTTTGATACCCGCCAAGCTGACGGCGGCAAGAAGCTGATGGCGCTGCTTGATCGCATTAACACCAGCGCACACGGCAAAGCCTGGTTTGCCAGCCAAGGGCAACAGTCGCCGTGGACAATGAAGCGTGAGCATTTGTCGCCGGCGTATACCACACGGTGGATGGCGCTGCCGCTTGTGCGTTGAACCAGTTGCGTTGAAAGAACAGCCTTGAGGGTGGTTTTATTGGTATGACCCACTAACACCAGCCGGGGGGCCCGACAAGAGCCCCCCGGTTAGTTAGTTAAATACCCGATCAAAAACGGGCATCAAGCCTGACAACATAACTTCTGCCTAATAAATCACCGGGCAGACCGTACTGCGGTAGCAACTCATCGTTCAAGAGATTGTTAACAACCAATCGGGCAGTCAGGTTGTCGCTAATCTCATAGGAGACGTTGTAGTTGAACCGATCGTACGCAGGCCTGAAAAACGCGGCATTCTGCTCAGGGATAACGGTCGGATTGATGTCGATGTTGGCCTGAGATTTATGTGCGTAGAACCACTGCAACTGATTGGTAAATCTGCCCAGTCTGTGTGACAAATCAACGCGTCCCTGAACTTTTTCGTAGCCTGGCTCGCCACGATTATTATTGGTGTCCGCGCCAAACGTGCCGCTCGAGGAGGTCTGGAATTTATTGACGAAATACATGTAAGCATCGACTCTCATCTGCCCCAGCGATGCGTCACCCAGTCCCAGCGGTGATAACAGATCCTGCGGACTGAACTGATAGCTGATTCTTGAGTTGATGCCCTGCAGCCGGATAGAGCCCTGATTCGCATTGCTGAACTGCGCTGTGGCAATGGTGTAAGGTGATTGCACTGGCGCAGGTGCGCCCGCGATCGCCGGCGGCTTGATTGGATTGCCGGTGATGATATTTGTTGTCGGGATGGTAAACGGCGCCGTCAAGCCTCCGGGGCCAGTGCCCGTGCCAAGGGTGATCGCTTCACATGCCGATACTCCACCGATCAGGCTGGTCGGGAAATCTGTCTGGTCAAAACACTGCGTACCGAGGAAGGTCAGGCCAATCTGACTATCCAGTCTCACGCTCAGGTAGTCTGCCTGTATCTGCAGTCCTTCGATGAATGTTGGCTGAATCACAAATCCTGCCGTCCAGTTTAAGGCTACCTCGTTGGTCAGCGCCGGGTTACCACCAACACCCGCGGGTACGGAAGCGTTGGATGGGAACAGGCCTGCAAACGTGCCAGCAGGAAGCCCCAGAGATTTTTCGAATGCGTCACAATTTTTAATACGGATTCCGCTGGCAGGTCCGTTATTACGGCTGCTGCCGGTGCAGGGAAATGCACCGCCCAGGGCGGAAAATCCGGTTTGTGGAGCACCTAATGTCTCAACAATAGATGGCGATCGCACAGAACGAGAGCGGTTACCGCGGAAGCTGATCCACTCCAGTGGCGACCACAAACCACCCACGTTAAAGGTTGTCGCCGAGCCAGTGTCGGTTTGCACAAAGGGATTGTTTATCCCGTTTGGAGTGCCTTCTCCCTCGCGATCCACCACGCGCACGGCCGTATCCAGGCGCAACTCACCCACATGCACGTCGCCAACAAACGGCAACGAAAATCCGCCATTAATCACGGGGATACTGGCCTCAACACCGGCCTCGCGGAACACCGCGTAACCCAAGCCTGGTTGGCTGATGGTTGTACGCGCCAAGCCCAGTGCAGCCACACGGTTTGGCGTAAACGCCAGGTCTTCCCGACGCCACTGCATCTCTGTGTTGAAGAGAATATCGCCAGCCGGCAAGGTGTATAAGTTACCGCCAAGTTGCACAGAGGCAAACTTCTGCTCAGCCTTGTTGTTTGAATCTGCCTGTGCTGTCACGTAATCGATTGCTGCGGCAGACGCTGCACCAACGCCAAACAAATTCAGCGGCACACAGCTGTCTATCTGCGCTTTAGAGGGAGTGATGCCGGTGGCGATATTCAAATTGGTCAGGAAAGGATTCCGCACATTGACCGCCTCTGGGGCAGACAGTGTTTGCTGGCGACAAACCGGATTGCCGCGGGCATCAAGCACCACATCCGTTGCGAGAGCAAATTCCAGATCCAGGATGTCATTAGACGCGTTATTTTTACTTTCATTGCGGCCGTAGGCTAGCGTGGCTTCCCAGTAAAGATCTCTGTCAAGGAATTGGAAGTCCTGTTTCAGTGTATGACCGGTACTGAACGTTGTTGACTTGTTGCCTTCAAAATTAGTGATACCGGCCGCACTGTTAGAGCCGGTTACATCCGCAAGGGATCGCTGCAAATAAAATACCGGTTGCCCTGCCAGCGAAATAAATGGGTTAACAGGGTTAGCCGCAATAATGCTGCCTATCTGCGCTTTTGTTGCGCTGGTGACAAACGGATTCTGGTTGTAGTAAATCGGTATCCCGGCGTTACCTGATGTAAAAGAACCGGCCGGACTGTTTGATCCAAAATTGTCTGCACGCTGCTCGTTGTTAATCTCAGAGTACAAAAAGTCCGATTCATAAATGATGGAGTCTGTCAGCTCGTATGAGAAAAAGGCATTCAAGCCGTAACGATCCTGGCCCGCCTGAATTGTATTCAGGTCACGTGAGTCAAAGCCTCCTGCATTGATCGCCACGGACTGCGAAGCAATATCCGGTGGCAAAATATTTCCCAGTGCCAAGGGCACAGGATTGCCCGCAGAATTAAAGGTCAGCGGTATTGCCACGCGGGTTAATCCAGCAAACGCATCTGCAGATCCGGCTTGCACCGGCACAGTGGGGAATCCGGAGGTGAGGCCAAAGGTGCCCACAAACGCCATTGGATTCAGGCCGCCCACCAGGCCATTAGCCCAGGGGCTCTGACCTCGTTGTGCGGTAAACGCGTTACAGCCGGCTACGTTTACTGTTTGAGCCGCGATACAAGCCCTAGGGAAGTAGAACGTTGCCGAATTGCCGGAATTGATCTGCCGCATGTCCAGCCGTCCCCCCAAGGGACTTGCTACACCAATCATCTCATCCTGGAATACGGTGTTGGCGACACCATCGGTACCGCTGAGGCTGTAAGGGTTATTAATGGTGCTGATGTTGTTGGTCCAGGGCCTGCCGGAGCCATAGTAAACAGGCTCAGCTTCAAGATACTCCGCACCCAGAACAACATGCGCGCGTCCATCCAAAGCCTCACTTCCCCAGGCCATGGACAGGCGACGCTGATCGCCGTCAGATTCTGCGGTTGTGCCCAGCTGAGTGATGACTTCCAGCCCCTCAAAATCGCGGTCCAGCTGAACGTTGACGACCCCTGCAATCGCATCTGGCCCGTAAACCGCACCGGAACCAATTGTTTGAACTTCAGTGCGCTCTATCAGTGAAGGATTGATGATGCTCAGATCGACTTGTGCGCCGGTTGCGTTGCCCGGAACAAAGACGGTTCCCTGATTTGATGACACCATTCGTCGCCCATCAACCAGCGTGACGGTGCGTTGTGATCCCAGGTTAAGCAAATTCACATAGGCATTGTTGTCACCAAATTGCGTGCTGTTGCCTTGATTGTTGACCCCAACACTGACAAATGGCAATTGCTCAAGACTTTCGATGGTATTCACAAAAGCCCGCGAATCCATCTGTTCTGCAGTCACCTCGGTGACAACAATATTTTCAATGGTCGTAGAGCGGCGGATTCTGGAGCCGATAACAACAATTTCCTCGACGTCTGCTGAGGGATCAGCGGCCGGTTGGGCGTAAACGTAATTAGAGGCAGCGCCTCCCATCAGTAAAACGCCCGACGTCACCGCGGCAATGGCAATACGAAGATGGTTAGCTTTTCGACGAAATGGGTTACTCATAGTGGCTAGTACCGAATCAAGGGTTAAGGATTAAGGCTCAATGGATAAGGACGCTAGCTGGCGACTACAGGACAGAAAGCTAGGGGATAGATCTATATGTACAGGCTTCGGCCGTGGAAAGCGTTCTGTGACAGCAGTTTGAATTGTAATCAAAAAATTGATAGAAAAATTGTAAAAAATTGTAGTGACCATCCGCTTCGATGAAGCGGATATGAACAACGCGATAGGGGTAATTTGCTCAAACCACAACTTGATGTTTTTCAAGGCGATATTGCACGATATGGCTGGCACTTGGCAGCGCCAGCACCTGACGGTGCTGGCCAGCGAGGTCATCACAGCGCAAACACCATGATCGCAGGGCCTGTGCTGGGAGTGCCAAGGGCGCTGCTGTCAGCGCCCAGGAAACCGGCAATGATGCCGTACAGACTGCCCACAAAACGGCTTGGCTGCCCGCGCACGATGGCAACATATTGTTTACCATCGACCGCATAGGTCATCGGGAATGACGAGGGGATATGTCCCAGCGAGGTTTGCCAGAGCACAGTGCCAGTATCCGCGTCGACGGCTTTGAAGGACTGATCCAGGAATCCACTAAACACCAGACTGCCCGCCGTTGCCAGTGCGGCCGTTACCGGTGGCGTTGTCTCGCGGAGAGCCCAGGCCAGCTCCATGGTGTCCAGATTAATGGCCTGCAGGCGACCAAAGTTACCATCGCTGTCCGGACGTGGTTGGGCGGTAGTGGTGACACCTGAGCTTAACAGCGTGCCCTCGCCGGTCGGCCCGCCCATCATGCAGACTTCTGACAGGGGCAGGTAAACCATCTTTCGGCTGTGATCATACGAGCCAGCCTGCCAGTTTCTGCCGCCCAGCACATACGGGCACAGTAAATGTCCTAACTCGGCATTGGGTATCGCGCTCGGGTACAAGGTCTTGTCGCCCGTCAGCGGATCAATATGGGAAATCATGTTCTGGATGCCGGTGTCCAGCGATGTCAGATATTCACCGGTTGCCGCATCAAGCATGTCATAGAGCGCCATCTTGCCGGCGGTAAACACCACTCTGCGCTGCTCACCATTGATCTGCAGATTGGCCAGCTGCCGCTCATAGACCCAATCCAGATCCCACTGATCGTTAGGCATATGCTGGAAGTACCAGGCCAGTTCACCGGTGCGTGGCCGCAGTGCCAAGGTGGCGTTGGTATACAGTGCGGCGTTGGACACACCGTCAATGCCCAGATCAGGCAACAGTGGCCCGGTATCGTAGGTCGGCGCGGTGCCAAAAAACACCAGATCCAGCACGGGATCGTAGCTGCCGGGTATCCACACCGACCCACCGCTGCGCTCATTCAGCGGGAGGTTATTCCAGGTATTTCCGCCCGGCGCATCGGGGCGGGCGACTGTGTGGAAGCGCCACTGTTCTGCGCCGGTCTCAAGGTCCAGGCCAACAATAAAGCCGCCCTCGGGCACAATCGTGGCGCCGACGCCCTGCACCACCATGCCATTTGCCACCATAGGCGCGCCGCGCAGGGAATAGTAGCCGCGGCCCACTTCCGTTGTCGGCACACTGATCGCCTGCTCCCACTCTACCGCGCCGGTTCGCACATTCAGCGCCACCACATCCAGATCGTTATGCGGCACGATGACCTTGTCACCGTAGAGGGCAATGCCGATGCGGCGACCATCGAGATTTTCAGATTCGTGCTGATAGCGCCACAACTCTTCTCCATTGCGGGCGTCCAGTGCCAGCAGCACGTTGTTGTTGTCGGCGATAAACATCACACCGCTGTGTACCAGCGGGGTGGTCATATTGCCGCCTTCACCCAGCGGCGCGCTCCAGGCGAGTTTCAGGTCAGCCACATTGTCGCGATTGATCTGCGCCAGAGCGCTATGACCACTGAGGTCGTAAGTGCCCCGCCACATCAGCCAGTCGCTGTCCGGTGGATCCAGCAGCAGCTGATCTGTCACCGGTGAGTAATCCTGCAACGGGGACACATCGGACTGGGCCATTGCTGTTTGCTGAAAAGCGCTTTGCTGCAGGAAAAGGGCTAAACCAGTCAGGGTCAGTATTCGAATTGACGTGCGCATGAGAGGAATCCTTGTTTTGTTAGCGGAGCGGGGAGAGCCGTGCGACCGAAATTCTGAGGCTCCAGAAATCATCGTGTTGCCTGTTATCCATTCTGGGGCGGATGACGCTCAGCGGCGTGTAGGAAAAAGCCACGCTGGATTGCCAGCTGGACGTGAGCGCAACACGCGCACCGAGTGTCAAGGTGTCGACCGTACCACTGGATTGCAGCTCCCAAAAGTGCGTAGTGTCAAAGAGCGGTGCTTCAACCTCTACAAAAGGGCGGAAGTGCGTTGTGGCATACGCAACAAAGGGCTGCAGTCGTCCATCAAACATGGATCGCGACAGCATGACTTCCGCGCCTTGCTGATTCATGCGTAAGCGGTCAACCGAGGGACCGCTGCATCCGAACAGATTAGAGGGACTGCCGGGGGCATTGGAGGCGACGTCTCGGCTGCAGGTGACATCGGCGGAGGCGTGGCCGCGCACAGCATGTATGCGGCCTCCCAGGCGCCATGAGCCGACGCTGACCAGCTCACGCTCTAATGCCAGGCCAAACAGTGATTCCGGTTTGGCGCCGTCTATCTCCAGAGGGGGCGTCCAGGATAACTCTGCGGTCACCGCAGCGGGCAACGCCACGCTGAGGCGTGCCCGGCCAAACACGGGTGATTTATTCATATCTTCGGGCTTGAATCCACCGAAGCCGACACGTTGTTGTTCCTGGCTCAGATGCGGGATGGATGCCAGCTCGGCCTCCAATTTCCAAGTGAACACACCACGATGTTCCGCGGGCCCGGTGCCAAGGTTCAGCGCACTGGCCAGAGTGGTCGCCATCGCCCAGCCTTCGGGGCTGTCAAAGGCCTTGAAGTCATAACCGCTCTCAGGTGCCTGGGCAAGTACCGCAGGGCTGATGGCGGCACTCATCAGTGCAACAGTTAGCGCTTTTAACATGTTCAAGTGATGCCCCTGAAAAATCGGTCAGCATAACTGTCCGATCAGAATCGGCTGCTGGTTAGAGTCCGTAAATAATGTAATTGGCGGTGTTAGTTGCACAGCTTGAGGTGGACGAATCCGCACAGGACTTGGGGTTACCTGTTGGCATGCGCAGATCAATGTAAGATCGCAGCGCCTCGAATTGGCTTGGCAACCTCCCTTTGACATCCGGAGCATAGCCGCCCACACCGGTGATGCCATGGCATGACGCACACTGATTGTTGTACTGCGTTTTACCGGCGGCAACGCTCAGGGCTAACGCGCCGGCAGCATCAACAGGTACCGGTGGTAACGACCCGAGCGCTGGCTCGTTGCGCACTGACAATACGGTCAGGTTACCGAATAAAAACGTGACGTCATTGAGCAGGGTCAGCCTCACTTCATACAATTCTTTGCCAACTCTGACGCTGGGAATGAACAGAAACGAGCCCTCCAGACGCGTGGGGGTTTCACCCGCCACAATGCCTGTGTCGTAGAAATAGGCATCAATCAAGGTAAATTCCATGGGCTCATTTTTGGTGAGCTGCAGCGATGCATTCGCGATACCCAAACCCGGCGCATTGACAACCGGCAGGTTAACAACTCCCGTTGCATCGTTAAACGTTGATATCGCGGGCACCGCTACCGACCTTGTCTGACCCACCCAGTTCACCGGCGCAGCGGTAACGGCTTTCCCGGCTCGATCCAGCGCCTGCACGCCGTTGCGGGGTAATTGTGACTTGCGGTAGCTGAGCGTATCGATTCCTTCAAGCCGGATTTCGCCGCCTTCGCGGTGAATGAAGCTGGCGGGTATGACGTAATCAACGTGTAGCTGGGTAACGGACGAGAACGCACTGGTGGCGACTAACATAGACTTATTCGCAGTCTGCGTAGTTGTCAGATTAGCGGGAAAGGTAAACGTTTGCAGCGCGACGCCGTTTGCATCAAACGACCTTAACTGACGCCCGCCGAGGCGATCCTGATTATTCGATGTTGTGGTCAGCTTGATGTATTGCAGCGACCCGTCACTGCTGGAAAACACCTCAGCAATTCGCCAGGCATCCACGGCATACACCGATTGCGTGCCAGCAAGGCTGATGATGATCGCCGCGCAAAATTTGATCAGTCGAAGTGCCATGCCTGTTCGCCTCTGGTGTTGTTTTCATCCAATATACTACGACTTATGAGAAATCACAGATCATAACGAGCTGGCCGTAACAATTAGACGAAGAGCACTTGGCCAAGTGCTGTGGCTGGAATTTATGCCAGATGCACTGTATAAAAGCTGAGTCAAAGACTAAGCCACCGCGAACAATAAAAAAGTAAAGGGAGCCTGCATGTTGACCATCAAACCCGAAGAGGCCACCAAAGACTACGATGTCATTATTGTCGGTTCAGGCGCTGGAGGTGGGCAGATGGCCTTCACTCTCACGCTGGCGGGCATCAAGTGTCTGATGCTGGAAGCGGGTCGAGCCTATGATCCTGTCACAGAAACACCGATGTTTCAGCGCCGCGATCAGGCGCCTCTGCTCGGTAACTCCACGCCCGACAAAGAATTTGGCTTTCATGATGCCACGGTTGACGGCGGTTGGCAGATGGAGGCTGAGCCGTACACGCAGGCAAGCGACAAACCGGAAGAGCAATTCTGGTGGTGGCGTGCTCGTATGCTCGGCGGGCGCACCAACCACTGGGGACGCATCTCGCTGCGCAACGGGCCCTATGATTTCAAACCCAAATCACGTGACGGGTTTGGCCTGGATTGGCCCGTTGATTACCATGAAATAGAGCCGTATTACACCAAAGTTGAGCAGCTTATTGGCGTCTATGGCTCTAATCATGGCCTTGAAAATACCCCCGACTCACCTGCCGGTGTGCTGCAGCCGCCGCCAAAAGGGCGTGCGGGTGAATTGCTTGCGCAGAAACATGGCAAGACGCTGGGTATCCCGATCATTCCGATACACCGTGCGGTGTTAACACAAAAGCTCGATGCCGACAGGCTTCCTGCCGTACTTTTCCCCGGCGACAGCTGGGCACAGAAGATTGTGGGCGATGCGATGCGCGCCCGGTCTGCCTGCTTCTGGGCAACGCCTTGTGGACGTGGCTGTTCCACCGGAGCGAACTATCAGAGCACAACCGTGCACCTGCCGCCGGCGCTGGCTACCGGCAATCTTGACATTGTTGCCGATGCGCACGTGCGGGAAATATTGGTCGGGCCGGACGGCAAAGCGACGGGCGTCTCTTTTATCGACAAAACCACCGGAAAGGATTGGCAGGTAAACGCCAAGGCCGTGGTGCTGGCTGCCAGCAGCGGTGAAACAGTGCGCATCATGCTCAATTCCAAAAGCACACTGTTTCCTGATGGAATTGCCAACAGTTCCGGCCTGGTCGGCAAGTACATCATGGATACGGTGGGCACCAGCCTGCAAGGGCAGATCCCGGCCCTGGAGAACTTGCCGCCCTACAACGAAGATGGGGCAGGCGGTTCACATTTTTATGCGCCCTGGTGGCTTTACCAGGACGCGGCAAAACTGGGTTTCCCGCGTGGTTACCACATTGAGATGGGGGCTACCCGCGGCATGCCCGGTGGTGGTAATCCTCTGCCCGATGATCTGGGCGCCGGAGCCTACGGATCACGATATAAACTGGAAGCGCGCCGCTATTACGGGTCCTTTATGGGCTTTGCCTGCCGCGGCGAGATGATTCCGAACGATGATTGTTTTGCCGAGCTCGACCCTACCGTGACGGACAAATGGGGAATACCCGTTATGAAATGGCACTGGAAATGGGCCGAACATGAACAGCGCATGTGCGACCACGCTGAACAGATTTTCAGGGAACTGATCGAAACCATGGGTGGCAGCGTTCGCGGCGTCACCACCGCGCGCAACCGTATCGAACCGGGCGGCAAAATCATCCATGAGGTGGGCGGTGCAATCATGGGCAGCAACAGGAGCACATCGGTGTGTAATGGCTACAATCAGACTTGGGACGTGAAGAATCTGTTCCTGGTGGATGGAACGCCCTTTCCATCCAATGCAGACAAGAATCCGACACTCACCATCATGGCCATGGCGTGGCGCGCGGGTGACTATCTGGTCGATCAATCGAAAAAGGGGCTGCTCTAATGTCGCATGATTATCAGGAACCCGAATCCCTCAGTGCTGTCCCCGTCTTTGTAAATCACGCGCCACGTTTACCGCGACGCACCGTATTCAAATGGTTTGTCGCCGTGGCGACTGCGCTGAAACTGGGCGATGCGTCAGTATTTGGCGCTGAACCACTACCCACTGTGCCTCCCGTGTCTGCCAATGGTTATGGCGGCGATCCCCGGCTAAATCAGGCTTACAGCCCGGGAGATCTGTGGCCGTTAACGTTGAATCGGCCGCAGCGTGTCGCCGCCACGGCATTGGCTGACGTAATACTGCCCGCCGACAGTCTGGGACCGGCGGCCAGCGACGTGCTTGTCATCGATTTTGTTGACGAATGGGTCAGCGCACCGTATGCCGCCCAACGGCTTGATCGCGAGATTATGCTACCGGGTCTGGATTGGCTGGATGCGGAGGCTGTCAGGCGCTTTCAACAGGCGTTTGCAGAGCTGCCGCCAGAACAGCAACAGGCCATCTGCGACGACATCTGTTTCGAGCCAGATGCCGCAGAGGAATTCAAACCCGCGGCCAGATTCTTCAGCAGGTTTCGTTCGCTTGCCGCTGCCGCTTACTACGCCACACCGCAGGGTTGGGAGGCAATCGGTTATGTGGGCAACCAGCCCTCATCAAGCTATGAGGGGCCACCCGAAGAGGTGTTGACCAGGCTGGGCGTGGAACAGACGGTACTCTAAAATTTGACTAACAACCGTGGCAACGCCGCGAGTAATAAAAATCAATTGCAGTGCTGTGAGATCAACTTACTTGATCAGGGAGTTACCGGACATGCTCAATACTCGTCGTCGATTTTTGCAGGGCGCTGTCAGCGCCGGATTGTATGCCGGCATGTACGCCGGACTGGGCGCCACCGGCCTGCGGATGCCGGCATTGGCACAAAGCACCGGCCTGGGTCCCGCACCGATGATGCCGGGTCTGCACACTGTCGACACCAATGGCATACGCATGGCGGTCTACGAGCAGGGTTCAGGGCCGGCCGTGGTGTTTTGTCATGGTTTTCCGGAACTGGCACTGAGCTGGCGCAATCAGATCGGGCCGGTGGCCGCTGCCGGTTTTCACGCCATTGCCCCGGACCAGCGGGGTTACGGGCTGACGGGAGGCTCTGCTGATGTTGCGGATTACGGCATGGATGTATTTTGTGCAGACCTGATTGGCATGCTGGATGCCAAGGGCATCGACAAAGCGGTGTTTGTCGGGCATGACTGGGGCGGCGCTGTGGTGTGGACAATACCGCGTGTGTATCCGGATCGTTGCCTGGGCATTATCGGTTTAAACACCGCCGCCAACCGACCAGGCAACCTGCCGCCGGTGCAGGGCAGCGAGCCATCGTTGATTGTCAGAACCGCTGATTATTACTTCAACACCTTTCAGGAACCGGGGCGCGCAGAAGCGGTGCTGGAGGCGGATGTCCGCAAGTCGTTTGACTTCTTCCTGTCGCGCGGCGGCATGTGGAACAAGGATGTATTTGCGGCTCTACCGGAAGATTCACTGCAGCGGCGCATGGATTTTCTGGGCATGTTGCAGCAAGGCATTCAGCCGGGGGACACCTTTCTCAGCGCAGAAGTCATGGACTATTACGTCAGCGCCTATGAAACAACCGGGTTTACCGGTGGCCTGAACTGGTATCGCTCGGCGCTGCGTACAGCGGTAGCGCTGGCGAATGCGCGCAACACCATTGACGTTCCCTGTCTCTACATTGGCGCAGAACATGATGTGATTCTGCCGCCCGCGTCAGCCGACGGCATGGAGGATTTTATTGCCGACCTGGAGAAGGTTACCGTGCAAGACAGCGGTCACTGGACACAACAGGAACAGCCGGACGACGTGAATCGCATTATTCTGGACTGGTTGGCTCGCAAGATTGCCTGATCGTTCCCCACCTGAAACAAAAACCCCGCTCAACAACATGCTTGAGCGGGGTTTCTGTTAGTTAGCAGGCTGATGTCAGGCCTGTATTGTCAGACTGCGTGAAATCAGAAGTTGAAATTCACCCGACCATACACAACGCGACCCAGTACGTCCTGTGATTCTGCCGCCACACCGGCAATCATGCCGGTTTGCTGCGGCATGCGGTCGGTCAGGTTGCGCGCGCCAACCGAGAGATTGACATCGCTGCCAAACAGCTCAAGTCCCCGGTAAGAGTAGAACATGTCCAGCTGAGTCCAGGTGCGCAGCTTGTCGGTGATACCACCCCACTCACTACCAGGAAACGCTGCCTGGAAGCTGAACTCGTTGGCATCAAAAATCACCTCGTCCACATAGCGCGTGGTGGTACTGACGGTATGGTTGCCCAGTGACCAGTTGATGCGCAGGTTTGCACGAATCTTCGGTGTGGTTGGCACGGCGCCGAACTGGTTATTCTGCCGGCCCACCGCTTCTCTTACTGGCTGATCCGCCGCCAGCTGGAAACGGTAGGTATCCATATAGGTCGCCTGCAATTGCATGTCGATGTCACCCCAGCCATTCAGGCCAACATCGTCCAGACTGAACCCATAATCCATCTGTGTATCCCAGGCGCGCACCAGCATGGACGACGCGTTGGAGTCGCTCTGCAGGATGCGGTCAGGTGTGGTGTTGTCCTGGGCGTTAGGGATAATACGCTTGTCGGATCGCGGATCATTTTGCCAGCTCTGAAGCTGCGTCAGCGTGGGGAAAGGCGCGGCCGTGGATGGACTAAAACCGGTTGCTTCGCGGAAGTTGCGGTAATCGGTGCGGATAATATCCTGCGTTGTTGTACTGACAATGCGGTCCACAAAATCGGTTTCGCTCCAGGTCAGCGACCAGGTCAGGTTATCAAGTAACACCAAGTCAACACCGAGAGAGAGACTGTCCGAGGATTCGGGCGTCAGATTCGGGTTGCCAGTCCGGCAAGAGGTGATGAATCCCTGAAACGAGGAGAACAGGTAATCCACGTTGCTCAATCCACACACTTCCGGCGAATCCAATTGCGACAGCGTGGGCACAATAAATGCCTCACCCTGAGTAGCACGGATGCTCAGCCAGTCAGTGGCCACATAAACCAGGCCGAACTTGTCAACCACCGCGCCCTGACCGGAGCTGAAACTTTCATCCCTGACGGCGGCTGATAACTCCAGATTGTCCAGTACCGGAAAGGCGAGTTCGGCGAACCAGGAGTCACTGGAACGGCCTACCTTTCTTGGCAGAGCCCGCACACCAATCAGCTGATCATTTTTGATGGAGGTCGCGGTTGGCCCGTCCTTCTGGGTTTCTTCGCGGCGCTGGTAGCCGGTTGCCATGGCGACAGGACCACCCGGCAACTCAAATCCGCCCAGTGGCACGTCACCTGAGAAGACCAGATCGAAGGTCTGCAGTGTATTCCGGTCATTGACTCGTTCGTTGGTGTAAATCGCATCCGCAACGTGCTGAGGCGTTCTGAATCGGGCATCGGTGGCACCAAACGGGTTGAAGCAGCTTTTGACATCTCTGACCACATCACAGTTCAGGCCTTGTGCCACGGCACCGAGGCTGAACTGCTGGGTGCTTTGACCCACATTGTCGTAATGGCTGTACACGTAGTTACTTGTGCCTTGCCAACCTTCCAGCATCGGCACGGCAAAATCCAGACCGGTTGCGAAGCGCAGGGCGCGCCTGTCACCCAGGTTCATCTGAATATGCCCAAACTCCTGCATGATGGTGGGGATGGTGTTGGCCTCTGGTTTGCCAAACGGCAGCCACTGCGAACCATTGATCCTCACATCCTCACTGAACGGAACCCCGCCCAGGGGATCGTTAGTGATCGAGGCAAAGCGGTTATTGGCCAGCACAACGGCGCCCGCGGCATTACGCAGCGGCACGGGTCGGCCATATCCGTCCAGCACAATGCCACCTGAACTGTTTCTGAGTGGCGCAGCAAACAGATCAACACCGGTGGATGTTTTTGCTCTGAAATTGTTGCCGGGCAATTCCCCGCGCACAACTGGCAGGTCTTCTGATCGGGCACCCGGATTGCCGGTATTGTTGCGGTTACGGGTTAACTGTCGGTTCCACATGACCTGCGTGCGGAAGGTGGTATCGTCGTTAATGTCCCAATTCAGGTTACCGTACAAGGACGAGGTATCAAACTCGGGTTGAAAATCCCGGGTATCACCAAAGCTAAAGAAACAGCGCCCTAACGCAGGGTTACCCCAGGCGTTGTTGCCATTGC
>CAMBPO010000011.1 GCA_945869725.1 Klebsiella pneumoniae | reverse complement strand
AGTTTTGCCAATCCTTCATCCACACTGGTCTGCGAACGACCGGTGATCAGCACGCACGCTCCTTCGGCCAGCACAGCCTGCGCAATCGCCAGACCAATGCCCCGCGTACCGCCGGTTACAACAACAACGTGTCCTTCCAATAACTGAGCCATGCGCGAAATTTCTCCTGAGTAAAGCCGGTAGCGGGCAGGAGAAAGACAATATCACCTCAGTTTATGCTTGACCACTGAGTGGCCAGTTCAGTTGCCGCCGGGGAACCACTTTCCACAGGATCAACCAGCAAGCCTGTCACTGCCGTTGGCAACTGCGACACTAGGATGACGGGTGACTGCACGGATGTATCCAGTTGAGTGTTGATCCGGCTGCCTTCCCAGATTCCGGAGAGGATCATCACCAGATTGGCTGCCACTTTATGGCGTGTGAAAAGATCTATCTGGCTATGACTTGTCATTTCATGGCACTACTATGTGGCGATGACATGTTAGAACAGATTGTTGCTGGATAACTTCAATACTCAAATCGCGCAAAAAATTATCTAATTGTTATATATGAATATCTTTTGCCCTTGCTTGTTATAACCACAAACATCTGGCGAATTACACCATTGTTTATTTTGCCTCACCAGCAACAGATTTGCCTGTCCTCTGGCCCGACAATTCAGATTTTAGTTACGCGCTTATTGGTACCCCTTGGCCTGCAATTCAAACAGAGTCGCGTATTGACCACCCAGCCCCAGCAGGTTGGCATGATCACCCTCTTCCAGAATTTTGCCCTGATCCATCACAAGAATATGGTCAGCAATGCGTACCGTAGAGAATCTGTGCGAGATGATTATTGAGATCCGATTGCCCGTCAATTCGCGAAAATGCGCAAAGATTTCGGCTTCTGCTTTGGCATCGATGGCGGCTGTTGGTTCATCGAGAATCAACACTTCTGCGCGGCTGCGCATAAACGCGCGCGACAGCGCTATCTTCTGCCATTGCCCACCAGAGAGTTCCTTACCATCGCGGAACCAGGTTCCAAGCTGGGTGTCGAACTGCGCCGGCATGTGGCGAATAAAATCAGCGGCCAGGCCTTTTTCGGAGGCGATCTCAACCAGGTCTTTCTCGCCCATAAAGTCCTTGTCGCCAACTCCGATGTTTTCACCTACCTTAAGTTGATAACGCGCAAAGTCCTGAAAGATCACGCCGATTTTTTCGCGCAGCGCATCGATATTCCAGTCCTGAAGATCGACACCCTGAAACAGAATACGTCCATGGGTTGGCGTGTAAAGACGTGTCAGTAATTTGATAAGCGTGGTTTTGCCAGAACCGTTTTCACCAACAATTGCCAGGCTTTCGCCGGCACGGATATGCAGGCTGATATTGTCCAGCGCCGGTATATCATTGCCAGGGTAAAAAAAGCTGACCTGTTCAAAACGGATTCCATCCTGCGGATCCAGGCCCTGCGTGACATTGCCGGTTGGCTCCGGCACGTTATGCCCCAGATACTCGGTCAGATTGGATAAATACAGGTTGTCCTCGTACATGCGGTTGATAGACGCCAAACAACTGGTTACCGCACCTTGCCCCTGACGGAAAACAGCAATGTACATGGTCATCTGACCTAGTGTGATGGCGCCAGCGACTGCTGCAAAAGCGACCCAGCCGTACGAAAAATAAAATGCGGCACTGGCAATAAGACCGAGCACATATCCCCAGAATCCACGGCGCAGAACAAGGCTTCGGTCTTCGACGTAAATGTTGTTAAAAATATCGATGTAGCGTTGCAGGAACAGCCGGCCCAGCTGCATGAGCTTGACCTCTTTGACACCGTCCTCTCGCGTTAACACCATTTCCAGATAAATCTGCATGCGCCGCTCAGCCGAACGGCGGCGCTGATTGCGGAAGGCTTCACCAGAGAAGCGTGCCTCAGCAACAAATGCCGGCACACCGGCAAATCCCAACAGCAGCACGGCCCAGACTGAAAATTGCCATAACAGAAATCCATAACTGACCAGTGAGATGCCATCTCTGATCAGATCAAACGTGGCAATGACGAGACTCAGCGGCCGACTCGACGCTTCACGCCGGGCGCGCACCAGCTTGTCGTAGTACTCTGAATCTTCAAAATTGGATAGCTCCAGTGTCAGCGCCTTCTCCAGAATCATCACGTTCACTTCATTTCCCAGCAGCACCCTGAGAATTGACTGACAAACGTTATTGATCTTGAATGCTCCCGTCATCAGAACGACCAGCCCTGCCTCTATCAGCACGTAACGCAGCAGATCGGATTTCGCCAGTTCGCGCGATTCACCCTCGGCCTGAATTGCCGTCACCACAGCATCAACAATTAACTGGCCAACCCAGGCAATCGCGGCCGGCAACAATCCGGCAAACAGTGTGGCCAGCGCCATGACAATGGTCAGCGAAGGGCTGGCGCGCCAGACAATCTCAATGGCGATGCGGCTGTACTTGAACACCGACGCAAAACGCGTCAGCCAGGCAAAAGAAGGAAAGGCAGGCAGGGTTTGTTTCAAAATTGACTTCTTTTTATCGGGTTAATGTCCGCGGCTTTAGTATAACTGCCGCGGACATTGAGCAAGCAGTTTACGGTTTCATCAGTTTCAGCAGTATACGATCGGTGTTACGACCCAGACTTTCATCAAACGGGCCGGCAGTACGCGGATCGCTGTCGACGTACAGTGCGTCACTGACGCCAACAACATAAAACCCGGCATCGGTTGCAGCCTTTGCAACAGTATCCAGTGCGATACGGTGCAATGCAGTGTTGTCAGCGCCCAGATTGCCACGGTGATCAGCGATACCCAGAATGCCACCAGACTTTAAAGCCTCTTTGATAGCGGCCAGCATTGCCATGGCATTGTCAGGATTGGCATTGTACACATCGTGAAAGTTGAGGTGAGTGATCGCCAGATCCACGCTTCCGGGCGCAACGCCTAACTGATCAAAGGTATTTTCAACGCGCTCAACATTATTCAGACGACCGTTCACACGGTTATTAACTGTCTCTGCAGTAGTGCCACGCGCCAGTGAGGCGGGATTGTTGTGCATCAACACCTTACCTTGCGGGCCAACTGCGTGAGACAACACTTCCGTGTACCAACCACCGGAAGCCATCACGTCCATGACGGTCATGCCTTCTTCGAGTCCCAGAAAGCTGAGCACTGCAATGGGCTGACGAGCAGCATCCAGGGCCTTGTCAGCATCACTGCGCTCTGCGGAGTTAAGTGCTGCAGCCAGACGCACTTCATCAATCGCAAATGCCTGCCCGCACATGAGCGCGGCGACAGCGAACACACTTATCAATTTTTTCATTTTTATAACTCCATTTACCGTTGTTTTTAATCTGTTTTCTACAAATCAGGCCAATAAATCACCGGATCGATACCGAGCAACAGCATAGGGGAAAAGCCATCATCAATACAGAGCTGATTCATGAAGCTCAAACCTTTGCACCCATAGCTGCCCTGATGAGCTGGTTTTTTATCGTCGGGCTGTGCTCTATTGCACGCATCCCGGCATTACGCAGCCACCTTATCGGCAAAGGTTGTTCGGCATAAAGGCGTTTGAAGCCTTCCATCAGCAACATCATCGACATATTGTGAGGCTTCCTTTCACGCTGATACCGCGCGAGCAACAGCGGATCTGCCGGATCACGTCCTGTTGACTTAACCCGCTGCAGCTCATCTGCCAGTGCCTTAACATCAGCCAGCCCAAGATTGGCACCCTGACCGGCCAGCGGATGGATGCTGTGCGCTGCGTCACCGATCAGTACCACACGTTGACGCACATAATCCAACGCATGGCGTTGACGCAGCGGGAAGCTGATGCGCTGACTCACGTGAATGACCTCACCCAGCCAGTGTTCACTGGCCAGTGACAGTTTTTTGCAGAACACTTCGTCTGACAGGCTCATCAGCGATTTAGCCAGCTCCGGCAACACTGACCACACCACAGAACACCACTGTTCCGAATGTTCACCGGCTGACGCCAATGGCAAAAACGCCAGCACGCCCTCATCCATAAAAATCTGCCTTGCGCACTGCTGATGCTGTTTTGTGGTTCGCACGGAACACACAATCGCTTCATGCTCATAGTCCCATTCGCGCGTTTCAAACCCGGCCAGCTGGCGCAACGGGGATTGAGCGCCATCGGCTGCGATCACCAGCCGGGTAGAGAGTTGACGGCCGTTTTCAAGGGTCAACAGGGCGGCATCTGCAGCGTTGTGCAGCGTCTTAACACTGGCGGGAATCAGGCAATCAAGCGTAGGCTGGCTGATCAGTTGTTCATGCATGGCGGCAACAATCACGCTGTTCTCAACAATGTGCCCAAGTACAGGCGCGTGAATTTCAGCTGCACAAAAATGGATATCCGCCGTGCCATCTGCCTCGCGCACGTACATGCGCGTGTATGGGCTGACACGATTGTTTTGCATGGCGCGCCACACACCCAGGGATTCGAACAGGGCCTGTGACGCGGGTGTTACGGCGCTGACTCTCGGATCAAACTCCAGCGCGGTCACTGTTGCCGGGCTTGCCTGCAGAGGCTGACTGTCTAACAGCGCAAGCCGCAGCCCTGAATGCCGCAATGCCGACGCCATCGCCGCGCCAATAAGGCCTGCGCCGACAATAACAACGTCATAATCTGTTTCTGTCGCAGGAGTGCTCATGCATCCTCCAGTCTGCGGTTGCCGCCATCAACATTCTGATCAATACTGACGACTCAAGTGACAGACTCTACCATTAAACCGCCATACAACAGGAGCCTTTCCATGGCCGGATATATTAGCCCAGAGGCCGCGCGCGCGCTGATCGGTACCGAAACCGGAATCAGTCAGTGGCACATCATCAGTCAGCAGCAAGTGGATCAGTTTGCCGAGACAACCGGCGATTTTCAGTTTATTCACCTGGATGCCGAGCGTGCAAAAAATGAAACTCCGTTCGGAGGTACTATTGCCCATGGTTATCTGACCCTGTCGATGCTCAGTAGTCTTGGCGCAGAGGCGGGCAGTGTGCGGCTTGAAAATACCCGCATCACCATCAATTACGGCCTTGATAAAGTCAGATTTCTGAATCCGGTGCGGGTTGGGGCGCGTATCAGGGCAAAATTTGTACTGCTCAGCATTGAAGAGAAAAATCCCGGTCAGTTCCTTCTGAAAAATCAGGCGACCGTAGAAATCGAAGGCCAGGACAAACCCGCCATGATTGCCGAGTCACTTAGTCTGGCTGTCACCGGGCCTGCCGCCTGAAGCAGAACAACCACCATTGTCTGAACACAAAAATCGAGGGATTGCTGTAAATGAACATATTGATACGAGGAATTGCGACCGTGGGACTGCTGACACTGATCGGATGTGCGGGCGACAGACCGGCAACGCTGGGCGCTCAAAACAATGCGCTGCCGGGCTGCCCGGACTCCCCCAACTGCGTGAGTAGCTTTGAGACCCGGGAAAGCCATGGAATTGCGGCTTTGCAGGGCACTCTTGAGGGTGTGCGGAGCGCACTATCGCAAATGCCGCGCGTGCAGATCATCAGCGAAGAGGGCAATTATCTGTATGCTGAGTTCACCAGCAGCCTGATGGGTTATGTGGATGATGTTGAGTTTCTGGCAGCACCCGAGCAAAACATCGTGCATGTCCGTTCCGCTTCGCGGCTCGGCTATAGCGATATGGGTGTTAACCGTGAACGGATTGAAACCATACGCTCACTGATGACGCCCTGACCAGCCATCAATACGACGATCCGTCATCCCCATCGCCTGACGGCTGAACCATTGTTTGGCCGGCGGGATCAGATCCATGCCCATTAGCCCAATATTACGCCCCAGCGCCAGCAGGGGGTTATTGTTGGAGAACAGGCGGGTCACCTGATCACTGAAAAACACGGTTTGTCGCTGATCGCGTTGCTGGCGCTGAACATAACGCTGTAGCCATTGATAGTCACCGATAAGCTCGGGTGTGCCACTGACTGCTGCATCAGAAATGATGTCTGCCAGTTCACGGGCATCGCGCAACGCCAGATTAAGACCTTGCCCGGCAACCGGATGCAAGGCGTGGGCAACATTGCCCAACAGCACAATACCCGGGCGAATCTGTTCATCGGCGAGCGTCAGATTCAGCGGATAAAGAACCCGCTCTCCTACCCTTGTCAGTCTGCCGAGTCGATAACCGAATCGCTGCTGCAAGGCTGCCAAAAAAGCTGCATCCGGCAACGCCATGATCTGAGCAACCTGTGCATCCTCCAGAGTCCATACCAGTGCCGCACGGTGCTCGCCATCCAGATCCGGCAATGGCAATACCGCTAGCGGGCCAGTGTCAGTAAAACGTTCAAATGCACAGGATTGGTGAGGTTCTTCAAACGAGATATTGCTGATCAGGGCGTGCTGACCATAGGGCTTGCGAGTCAGTGTGATTCCTAGCTGCTCACACAAGGACGATCGGCCGCCATCAGCAATCACCAGCAAACGGCTGCTGACCTCGGTCATTGCCTGCGTGCCGCTCTCAACCATCAGCAGAACACCTTCCTGAACAGGCTTCACCTTGACGATACTGGCCGGCGCACACACCGAAATGTGTGCGCTGTCCATTAATGCGCTTGTGATCACTTGGTTGAGGTGCGTATTTTCAGCTACATAACCAAGGGCGTCGACGTTCATGGCATCACTGTGTAGCCGGGCCGCACCTGCATGGCCTTTATCGGAAACGTGGATATCACGAATGGCTTCCAATCCGGGTGCAAGGTTATTCCAAAGTCCGGCACTCTCGAATATCAGCCTGCTGCCCCACGACAGGGCGGTGCTGCGCGCATCGTAAGGCCTGCCGGTAACCGTTGTTTCTATACTCAGCGTTGAGCTGTCTACCAACAGTATCCGTAAGCGTTGATGGCCGGGCAGGGCATTCAACAGCAGGGCAAAGCTGCCACCCACCAATCCCCCGCCGGCGATAACCAGGTCGTAATCTGTGTTCAGCGACTCAACAAGCATAGTCAGGGCTTTCCGGTTTGTATCAAGAAGGGATGCGTAAAGCCATCAGCGCTTCGATTTCTTCCGTCGTTTTCGGCACAGCGCTGGTCAACACACGATTCCCGGTACGAGTGATCAACACATCGTCCTCGATGCGAATGCCAATACCCCGCCATTTTTTTGGGACTTTTTTGTTATCCGGAGCAATATAAATACCTGGCTCAATGGTCATCACCATGCCAGCCTCGAGCGGCCGGGATGTTCCTGCTTTCTGATTGGCGCCAGCGTCATGAACATCGATACCCAGCCAGTGGCCCGCGCCGTGCATATAAAAATCACGGTAGGCAGCTGACTTAATCAGATCAGCTGGCTTGCCCACTAATAATCCCAACTCAACCAGTCCCTGAGTAATCACTCGCACTGTAACATTGTGCGGCTCATCACGGATGACACCCGGGCGCATGACCTTGATTGCCTCAAGCTGGGCTTTGAGTACGATATTGTAGAGCGCCTTTTGCTCTTTACTAAATCGACCACTGACCGGGAAGGTGCGGGTAATGTCTGCCGCGTAATACTCATACTCACATCCGGCATCAATCAGCACTAGATCGCCGTTGCGCAGCGGCTGGTTGTTATTGATGTAATGCAGGATGCAGGCATTGGCGCCCGCCGCAACAATACTGTTGTACGCCGGCGCGCGACTGCCGGACATCATAAATTCATGGAGCAGCTCGGCTTCCAGATGATATTCATAGCGTCCGGCACTGGCCGCCAGCATGGCGCGTTTATGGGCGCGCGCGGAAATATCAGCGGCCTCCTGCATCAACGCAATCTCGCCTTTGCTTTTAAACAAACGCATTTCGTGAATCAGCGGGTCGAGCATCACAAACTCAGTTGGCGGGTTGGCACCCTGCCGGACTTTGCTGCGCACAGTTTTTAACCACTGCATTACCCGTTCGTCAAAACGATTATCCCTTCCCATGCAGGTGTAGATACTCGTGCGGCCATCCATCAGGCCCGGCAGAATCGTGTCAATTTCAGTAATCGGGTAGGCTTCATCGATCAGCAGTGTTGCCTTTGCCAGCTTAGGACCGGTCAGTGTGCCGTTCCATATCTCTTTGAGTTTATCTTTAGGCTGACAAAACAATACTACCTCACCCTGTGTGCGCCCGGGTATCAAGGCCAGTACCGCATCGTCTTCTGTAAAGCCGCTCAGGTAGTAAAAGTCGCTGTCTTGTCGGTAGGTATATTCGGTATCGTGGCTTCGCGTGCGTTGCGGTGCTGCAGATAACAGCGCAATACTGTTTTTCTTCATGCGTGACATTAACGTACGTCGTCGAAGTGCCGCTTCCTCATACAGGGCAGAGCCAGTCAATAACGCCTTGCCCACGTTCACTGATCTGGCTGACTCAGCCACTTTTGTCTGTTTTGCCATACCTGCTGTTGCACCTGTCTTTGGTTTTAAAGTGAATGTTTTGTCACCGCTTGTGCTCATAACATCTTTTTTTATTGGGTGTTTTTGTCTGGTGTTATTGACCGTCCCATGACTCGTCTCTATAGTAAGGCTCATATCCGACTTAGCGTATGCATTGAAATGACCGATGATCAGTTCAACACATTAGATGAAAAAATCACGGCGCTGATCGCCTTGTGTGCTGCTATGAAGCAGGAAAATCAGCTGCTCAGGGCTGGGCAGCATAACTGGCAAATAGAGCGCCAGCAACTGCTGGAGAATAACCGTCAGGCCAAGGCGCGACTTGAGTCGTTGCTGACCCGCCTGCGATCCATGGAACAATCCTCGAGCACCTGATATGAGCAATGCACTGGAAGCCGCCAGCACCGTTGTTGTCAAAATACTGGATCGCGAGTATCAGGTCAGCTGCCCTCCTTCCGAGCAGGATGCACTGTTCAAGTCCGCCCGACACCTTGACGAAAACATGCGTAAAATCAAGACCCGTGGCACGATTCACGGGCTTGAGAAAATCTCTGTCATGGCTGCCTTGAACATTACACATGAGCTGCTGCAAAAAAACCGTCAGATCAATGAGTCGCGTCAAAGCACCTCGCAACAGATCAAGTTTCTTGAAGACAAAGTCGAGCGCGCTTTACAGAATTTCCGCCAGATTGAGCTTCAGTAATTTGCTTAAGCAGATCGGTTCAGTAGATTTTTTCTATCGATGGGTAGATTCAAGTTGTATATACTGAATTTTCAGTTACCTGGGGTGAGCGCCAGCTGAAGGTGTCCTTGAGCCGATATTCAAAACCCCGGAGGCTCCTTGATAGATGTTGTTGTGCATGTCCGCCTGACGGAAAGCCTTATGCATCGCTGGAGCCACCACCTGAGCCTTTGGGTTCAGGGCTAATTCGGCAGCGTCATTCCGGGTGACTTCCATTTCTGATATCCGATATGTGGATAAAGCGCTTTCAGATAAATCCATGTCGTCAGACAGCTTGTTTTCCCGCCAGCAGATCCGTCGTCACGCGCTTCACCAGCGACGTCAAATATCTTTCTTTAAGCAGCAAACCTCGGGAGCAGCACTTTGTCGCCGGATCCGGCACTTCCGGCCTTATCGTCAAGCCAGGTTTGTCTGTATTTATATGTCTATTGCCAGCGAAATTCCTACTGTCGCCCTGATCAGAATGGCCGAGCGCGATGGCAAGCAATGTTACGTGCCGGTGCTGCATCCCTGGAACAGACATAAAATGGAGTTTGTGCGTTACCGGACAGGAGATCAGTTGCGGCGCAACCACTGGGGAATTGCACAGCCGGTTCTAAGGCTGCAAAACCGTCTTGCCGCACCACTGTTTGATCTGGTTATGATGCCGCTGGTGGCATTTGACCAGTCGGGCCGGCGTCTGGGGATGGGGCAAGGCTTTTATGATCGGGCATTTGCCTTTCGCCGACTGGCTGCAAGTAAACCAGTATTGCTGGGGCTGGCGCACGAATGTCAGCAATCTGCGCACCCGCTGCAGGCTCAACCCTGGGATGTGGATATGGATGCCGTTGCGACACCTTTGCGCGTTACCCGTTTCAGGTAATCACATAACCGATATCAGCAAGTGATACATCAGTCGTCAAAGCAGTCCGCTTTGCGCAACACCGCTGATAACAACACTCAGTGCAAACAGGAATATCACCACGGTAATCATGTCTGGTCTGCGTTTCATGGGCAGCTCATTTTGTTAATTATATTGTTTTCCAGTTGATTAAGACTTTAATCTTATAAAAAATCAAGAAAAGCCATCTAACGTATTGAACAATAATATAAATATCGGTATCAGACAATTAATTTGATGTTTTTTTATACATCTTTTCTTATAAAACAACCGTAAACGATAAAAATTCCTTATTGATCGCCGGATAAATACTGTATAGATTTACATCTACTGTTTTTATTTACAGCTAATTACGCCGGAGCGCCCATGTTCTTCACAGAAAGCCAGCCCACCAAACCACAGGACAAGCTGAAGCAGTTGCTTGCTGAAACTCCGGGCTTGTGGCGTGGCAACCAGCGCGAGCATGGGGATAATTTGCAATCGGGCAGGCAATCCAGCGCGCAGCTGCCGAGCATACAAATATCAGGCGACCTGTTTGCTGTTCCGGAACCAATCGTGGCGCGCGAGCAGAGTCCGGCGCCTACTCAAAGCTCTGGATTCAGCGATCTCGATCAACTGCTCCCGGGTGGGGGTTGGCCTGTGAGCGGTCTGGTAGAAATCATCAGCAGACACAAAGCGATCGGGGAGCTGCAGTTATTGATGCCACTGCTGCGCTTGCGCAGTCACCAGCCACAATCCTTGTTGTGGATAACACCACCTTACAAGTTGCATGGCCCGGCACTGGCTCAGTCAGGGGTAAATATCCGCAACAGTTTTGTGATTCCGGCTCAAACTCGCTGCAACCATGCCTTGTGGAGCATTGAAAAAGCGCTGCAATCAACAGAGTGCGGCATGGTGCTGGCGTGGCAAAACTGGCTGGGCGGACGGGTTATCCGCCGTCTGCAAATGGCCGCCTGCGAAGGAAAAACCCTGGGAGTCTTATTCCACCAGCGCCCTACTCCACAATCTCCAGCCACCCTTCAACTGGAACTAAGCGCTGCGCCAGATACAGACGAAGGATACCGACAAATCGGAATCCGCCTGTTGCGTGCGAAGGGCAGCCATCGCCAGGGAGAGATACGGTTGCGACTGCCTGGTTAATTGCCTTATGACAGCCAATAAACGCGCCCTGAAGAAGGGCGGCGCTCCATTTTTACGAGCGATCCCGCATTCATTCCACAAACCTGTCTTACTGACCAACAAGCCCTTTTGGTATGCCTTGCACTTTCCCCTTCTGAACGGGCATGTGCATACCCCTATTGATGAACTGGCAATAATTTGTCTGAGTGTCAGTGATCATGTTTATCTTCCTGGTCACGATACTCTGGTTATTGATATTCGCGGTAGTTTGCGTTTATTTGGCAGTCCCCGGGGCCTGTCGCGGACCTTGCGACCGAAACTTGAGGATAAACTAAGGCAACTGGATTTAGCGCCGCTTTATACAGAAGCCGCCAGCCCTAGCGCATCAGCAAGTGTTCTGCTTGCCCGCCTAGGGCGCACTGTGTTGATAGAGCAGAGGGATGGCTTACGATCGGAGCTCGGCGGTCTTGCGATAGACTTTCTTGCTGTGGATAAAACGATAAAAAAGCGACTTGCCTCATGTGGCTTGCACTATTTACGCGATCTCTGGCGCTTGCCTTCTGCTGCCTTGAGACTGCGCTTTGGTCGGGAACTGAGCGATTACCTCTCAGAATTGCAGGGAGAGATAAAAACCTCCATGCCACGCTGGCATGAGCCTCTGGTCTTTAATCGACACATTTCGCCAGAAGCCCATGCCGAAACCCCATCAGATATCCTTTGGCTGGCAAGGCAACTGCTGGAGCAATTGGTTACATTTTTACGTCAGCATCATAAAACAACCGACCATTTACACTTTAATTTCACGGACATAAAACTGCAGACACAGACTATTGAGATCAGCACGCGCAAACCTGCTCGCGAAACCTCGGTCTGGTTAATGCTGCTTGAGCTTAAACTACAGAAAGCGGTGATCACCTGCTCAATTACATCTATTCATCTGATTTGCGACAATTTTCTGGATTATCTTCCCGGTGGCGCACATCCTTCCTGCAAACCTGGAAAACAGGCGGGCTCAGACAAAACCACACCGGCACTTCTGGAGTTGCTGTCGGCACGTCTTGGTGAAGAAGCCATTTTTTCGATTCATCAACAAGAAGATCACGATCCGGTTATTGCCGGGTATTACAAAGCTTATGAACACACTTACGCATTGATGTCGCCCTCAGAATCGCCGCGCAGTTGCGGTTTTTTGCCGACAGGCACCCAACCCTGCCTGTTATTACCAGCGCCTGTCCCACTGGCAATACAGCAGCAAAAGCCGGTTTATCTCTCACCTTTGTTACTGGTACGGGGGCCTGAGCGCATAGAAACCCGTTGGTGGACGGGACAGGATATACAACGGGACTATTATGTCGCCCGAAACCTGCAAGGCATGCGCTTGTGGATATTCCGAGACCTCAAGCTCAGCAGGGAACCAGAAACCGCAAAGTCATGTTGGTTTTTACAAGGTTTGTTTGCCTGATAGTTTCAGCTCATTTACCTGAATCCGATTAATCACTAACAGGGGTACCTGACCACAAGTGGGTCAAACATCAGAAACGGCAGGCTGCTAGAGTCACTGCGCAGTATTTAAGTGCTACTATTACCACAAGAGCGGTATAAAGCGTCCGTTTAGCGAAATTCTTTTGTTTATTGCCACGATTGACAGCACTTTCTTCAGATCACCACTCATGACACATACAACAAAAGCCTGGTTACAAATCCATCTGTGTGTTGTGCTTTGGGGATTTACTGCCATTCTTGGCAAACTGATTACTCTGGATGCCCTGCCCCTGGTTCTGTGGCGCATGGCCCTTGTCTCATGCATTCTGCTGTTATTGCCCTCGGTACTGAGATCCCTGCGTGAAATGTCACCGCGATTGATCGGCGTTTACACTGGCATTGGAATACTGGTTACGTTGCACTGGTTGACCTTTTACGGCGCCATCCGCTTGTCGAACGCCTCCGTGGCAGTAACCTGCATTGCAACAGTCCCTGTTTTTTTAGCGATTCTGGAGCCACTTCTTGCCGGACGCCGCTTTAGATTCTCAGAGCTGTTTCTGGGCGTGCTGGTGCTGCCCGGCATCGTGCTGGTAGTTGGGGGAACTCCTTCCGCAATGTATGCTGGCATTGTGATGGGTTTGATCTCAGCGCTGTTTGTTGCCTTGTTTGCCGCACTGAACAAGCGTTACGTGCTCAAAGCTGATGCTCTCACGGTAACCAGTATTGAAATGACCGCCGGTGCACTGTTTTTACTGCTCATCGGGGTGTTTTACCAGTTACTTCCGGGGCTACCGACCATTGCTGGCATTGTTGAAACACCCGCCGATCTGTTTGCTCTTCCACAAGGTAACGATGTGGCATGGCTGCTGATTCTGGCACTGGGCTGCACGCTGCTGCCCTTTGTGTTGTCGCTGATTGCACTGCGCCATTTGTCGGCATATGCAAGCTCATTGGCTGTTAATCTTGAGCCACTGTACGCCATTGCACTGGCCGTGGTGTTTTTGGGAGAACAGCAGGAGGTCAGCGCGAGCTTTTATGTGGGCGCCGCGCTGATTGTGACCGTGGTACTGATTTATCCGTGGTGGAGCAGAAAGGGGGCTGAGCCCGCACAATAAACCAACTATCGAGCAGCGTCGGCCCCTCCCTCTTGCGCCGCATAGTGCTCCTGCCAACGCGCCCCTGACAAGGCTCCTACAATGGCGTAATTGCCTTCATGGCAGGCATATTCATAAATCCTGTTATCCGCAGGTAACCGACGCATAGGTACTTCGGCAGTCCACGGACGGCCAAACACGTCGGGTTCATTGATGGTAACGCGGTAATTTATCTGGCCGTCAGACTCCATAGAAAACCACTCGGTGCTTTGCATATTGCCGGTTGAGCCGCGAAAACTCTGTTGAGGGTGTATGTTGCGGGTTGTCACCACCAAGGTATCGCCCTCCCAACGACCTACTGAATCACCCATCCACTTGTGAATTGCCTCGTGCTGATGCGTGTCATCAAGACGAATGATGCGCACATCGTTAACCATCTCCGCCATGATCATCAGGTAATCTGGCGTCTGTACAATCCGGTAATTGCTGTTGTATGACATCGGCAACATGGGCGGGCCTGCGGTCGACAAGACGGACAACAGGCATCGTTCACCGGCAGGCCTGAGTTCCGGCCCATCAAATTCAGCGACTCCAGGTCGGGCCAGCATCTGTGAGACAAAGTCACGGTTGCGACCGTCTTCCGCATAAGGAATACGTCCGTTTGGCGGATCAATCACCAGTGAGGTGCGAAATTCGCCATTGATCTGCGCCACATAGTCACTGGAAAAGAACCAGTCAGCCTCCAGCCTGATTGGTTCTCCTGCTGGGGGAGGCCCCCGATTCGGATCAAGCGTCTCCATACGATTAAGATCTGTCAGGCCAGCGTTGGAGCCTGGCCGCCAGGCGGCAGCCTCTTCCGCGGTCATAGCCTGCCGATCAGCAAATTGTGCAGGCCGCTCAACAGGCGTATCCGTCTCATTAGTCCATATTCCCTGAAAATCAGGGCGCCCGTCAGGCAGTCGGGGAATGTCAGCCTGCAGCCCAGCAGAGAAAAACACCATAACCAGCGCTGCTGCTGAGGAAATCGGGGCGTAAGAGAGCTTGCGGTGCGGAAAACTCATATCAGAATTTATCTCCATACTGTTTGGCAAGTTTACCCATCTTTCCAGCGGTATTAATGCTTAGGATCAAGAAAAATCTCGAGAGGAAAGACTCATGCCTGCAAACCAATGACTCAGATCCACTAATACGGAGGCAATCACATGTGTCACGCCATCTGCGCGTTGTAATGTGCCAGTCACGCCCATCACCGAAGCCTCATGGACCTGACGATAGTATTGCTCCAGCAAAGACGGCCAGACCACGACATTGATAAACCCGGTTTCATCCTCAAGTGTCAGAAAGGTCACACCCGATGCGGTTTGCGGCCGCTGGCGACAGGTGATCAGTCCGGCTACTTTAACGTGCGAGCTATCCGAATACATGTCCAACTGCCCGGCACTCAATACACGGTAAGCTGACAAGTGCTCTCGCCATAACGCCAATGCATGGCGACGCAGGCTAAGACCCGTGTGATTGTAGTCTGCAACAACATTCTGAGCTTCGTTGGGTCTTGGCAGCATCAATATAGCGCCGGGGTGTGCCTGTCCAAAATCATCCGCAGCGTTCGCAAATAAAGGTGGAACGGCAGTCACCGCACTGGCATCCCAAAAAGCCCGATGGCGATCTGTTGACAGCGAACTGAGTGCATCCGCTGCTGCCAGCGCATCTCGATTGCCTTGATTCAGCCCAGCTCGGCGCACCAGGTCAGCAATACTGGTAAACGCTGAATGCTCACGCGCAGACAATAACTGTTGCGCACCCACCATGGATAATCCTTTGACCAGGCGAAGGCCAAGACGCAAGGCCCTGCCTTCAGGGTGAGCTGCGCTCGTATCATTTTCCAGCGTGCAATCCCACTGGCTAATACTTGCATCAACCGGAAAAACCCTGATGCCGTGCCTGCGAAGATCCTGCACAAGCTGCGCAGGCGCATAAAATCCCATGGGCTGGCTGTTGATCAAAGCACATACAAAACTGGCCGGATAGTGACACTTTAACCACGCCGATATGTAGGCCAACAATGCAAAACTGGCCGAATGTGACTCTGGAAAACCATAGTCCCCAAACCCCCGAATTTGCTGATAAATCTGCCGGGCAAAACTTTCTGAATAACCGCGCTCCCGCATCCCGCGAATTAACTTCTCTTCAAATGGCTCCAGACCACCTTTACGCTTCCAGGCCGCCATTGCACGGCGCAGCTGATCCGACTCTCCGCCTGAAAATCCAGCCGCTACCATCGCAATCTGCATGACCTGTTCCTGAAAAATGGGTACACCCAATGTTCGCTCCAGTACACTGCGAACACCTTCACTGGGGTATACAACCGCTTCTTTACCCTGCCGCCGCGCCAGATATGGGTGAACCATATCGCCCTGAATCGGGCCTGGTCTGACAATCGCAATTTGAATCACCAGGTCATAGTAATGGCGAGGCTGCAGTCTGGGCAGCATACTCATTTGTGCGCGCGACTCGATCTGAAAGACGCCTACCGTATCAGCACGGCTTATCATCTGGTAAACCAGCGGATCTTCCGCGGGGACATCGTGCAACTGCCAGGGCCTCCCGTGGATTGAGGGCAAGGTCGCCAATGCCTTACGCACAGCGGTCAACATCCCCAAAGCAAGAATATCCACCTTCAGCAAGCCTAATGCCTCCAGATCATCCTTTTCCCATTGAATGATGGTTCTGTCCGCCATGGCGGCATTTTCAACAGGGACCAGTTCATGCAACGGCCCCTCGCTGATGACAAATCCCCCCACATGCTGAGAAAGATGCCTGGGAAAACCACACAACTGCTCAACCAGATCAATCACGAGTTGCAGAACACGCGGCTCAAGCAATGGTTGTTCAATCTGGACAATCCGGCCCTCACTGTTCATGCGCAGAAAGCTTGAGCACTGCTCTATCTGATCAGTGCTCAAACCCAGTGCTTTACCCACATCACGGATAGCACTGCGGCGACGGTAACAAATTACTGTAGCCGCCAACGCTGCGCGATGGCGCCCATATTTTTTATAGACATACTGAATAACTTCCTCGCGTCGCTCATGTTCAAAATCAACATCAATATCCGGAGGCTCATTGCGCTCTTTTGATAAAAAACGTTCAAACAATAACTGCATACGCGAAGGATCAACGGCAGTAATACCCAAGCAGTAACAAACAGCAGAGTTGGCTGCAGAACCGCGCCCCTGACACAAGATGCCCTGACTGCGCGCAAACACCACAATGTCATGAACGGTCAGAAAAAAATGCTCGTACGCAAGTTCACCGATCAGTTTTAACTCTTTACGGACCAGTTGCTGAACTAACTCTGGCGCTCCGGCAGGCCATCGCTGCTGCATGCCTTCCAGTGTCAGCTTTTGTAGCCAACTGGCAGAAGTATAAGAGGCTGGTACAAGCTCGCGCGGATACTCATAACGCAGTTCATCCAACGAGAATTGGCACTGTTCTGCAATCTGCAGGGTGTGAGCCAACCACTCAGCAGGATAAATCCGGGCCAGCAGCTGTCGGCTGCGCAAATACTGCTGCCCGTTGGCGGGCAGATCAAAACCAAGCTCATTGATCGGTTTACCAAGGCGCACTGCGGTGATGGTATCGCGCAGAATACGCCGCTGCGGGATATGCATTTGCGCACCACCAGCAGCACACACCGGCACGCAGGTCAGTGTAGAGAGACGTTGCAACGCGTTCTTTTTGGCATCGTCACCGGCCAGCAGATACAATTCAGCCGCTATCCACAAGCGCCCAGCAAACACGCCTGACAACTGCGTCAGCGTTTTGAGTGAGGCCTGCTCAAAAGAGCGGTAATCCTGGACATCCTGCGCAGGAATCCATAGCACAAGGGCGTCACTTAGTGGAGCCTCCAGCACCTGCCGTAATTCCACTGTGTATTTACCCTTCTCAGCCTGACGACGGCTCCCCGTAATCAACGCACAGATTTGCCCATACCCACGGCGATTACGCGCCAGAAGCACCAACTGCTCCTGATGCACACAAGTAAATTCACTACCCATGATCAGCCTGAAATCGCCCGCACGCTCTCCTGCCGCCTTTTTTGCCACGTGCGCACGAACAACCCCCGCAACAGAGCACTCGTCGGTAAGGGCAAGGGCGCCATAACCCAACTCAATGGCGCGTTCAACCATCTCTTCAGGGAATGAGGCAGCACGCAGGAAGCTGAAATTACTCAGACAATGCAACTCTGCATAGCCGGGTAGTTCCTGAAGGCTGGAAATAGGGGGGGTCGCGGCCATAAAAAAACACCAGAAAAATACTGTTTATTTATACAGTATCTTGCTGGTGTTTTAAAAGCCCGGATTTAACACCGGGCTGAATTTAAAAGTTGCAGAACCCTTTACGACAACAGATCAATTAATTGGCGTAATGCCATCACCGATTGGGCTACCGGGCGCACGCAGGTGCCCGTACATCAACTCTTCGACAAACTCCACGCACTTGAACTCCAGCAGCTTGGTCTCGTCCTGGTTGCGGTAAATGTGCATGCTGATTGTCCAGGGGCGCTCATACACGTTAGGGTCATTGATGGTGGCCGAGTACTGGATAGTGTTGCGATCCAGCATGGTATAACGCTCCTGCACATGCATGTCCCAACCACTGTGGTAGTTACCTGAACGGTCGAACCAGGTGTCAGGCATCTGGCCCATCACATCAATCACCAGCGTGTCGCCATCCCATGAACCCACATTGGTACCCATCCAGGCATCAACCTGTGGCTCCATATCCGGGGAGTCCATGTGAACGATACGGTCCGCACCTGCAAACTGATAAGAAATCAGCGTGGCATCCGGTGCCTGGAAAATCTGGAACGGATAGGGCATGTACGTTGCACGCGGAACACCTGGCAGTTTGCATTGGGTGGTCGGATCAAGTTTGAGCCAGTCCTGCTTGTTTTCTTCCTGCTTGGCGCGCATGCCTTCTTTATAGGGCAGCGTGCCGCCTTCCACAACGCCCAACCCGGGCGGGAATGCCAAGTGAGCACCTGACTGCAGGGCAGACAGGGGGCCATGACGTGCTTCATGCGGTTCCAGATCCCAATTGGCGGCATTCATAGTCTGCCAGATGCCACTGAAATTGGGTTTGCCATCCGGAGTACGCGGAATGTCACTGGATGACGTATCCTGAGCCTGAACAGGCGCATCCTGAACCATCCAGAATGCGCTGACTGCTGCTGCAGTGAATGCGACTGCAAAAATTGTCTTTAATTGTGTTTTCATAAACTACGGATCCCTGAATAGGTTAATCGCTTACTGCGGCAACATCGCGCGGTTGTTTTCGTAATCCCAGGTGCCGTCTTCAACACGCTGGCCCTGAAGAATATTGATCATGCCATAGTTACCTTCGTGACAGGCATACTCAAAAATCTCGTCTTCAGTCTGGAACATAGTCACCACAGCGGTGAGCTTGTCCGTGTATGACTTCGGATCAATGACTGTGAACTCATAGTCCACAACGTTATCTGCACGGCGGGTAAACTTCTCAATCAAGGTTTTATCAGAACTGACACCGACACCACGGAAAGTCTGGGTTTTGGAGTTGAAGTTTCTGGTCTCAACCACCAGCGTGTCCCCTTCCCAGCGGCCAATGGAATCACCCGTCCACTGTGTGATGTTTTCCGGGATATGGCTTTCGGCATCCAAACGCACGATACGCGCTTCGTGCACCATTTCGTTAAAGATCACAAAATGATCCTCGGTCTGAAACAGCTGCACGTTGTTGTTATACATACTTGGCATAAACGGGGGAACTGAGTTGAAACCCAGCAGACAACGCTCAGAGATGCCACGATCTTCCGGGCCATCTTTTGCAATACCACCAACCGCTACACGTACTGGACGTGTACCGTTGTAATCCGGACCCAGACCGCCAAATGCAATCGGCGCGCCTTCAACACGGCCAGGCATTCGGCCGTTTTCCGGGTATATCAACATGGATGTGCGCAGGTTCAGGTCAACAGGGTTGCCCTCTACCCAGAACTGGTTGTATCCACCAACTCCGCCCTGTGAGGAGTTGCCATCACCCGCTTCAGCAGCTTGAGCTGCACGCAAATCACGCGCAGTGACTTCCTCAGGCGTATAGTACTGGCGATCACCGTATTCACGTGGGCGTTCCAGCGGCGTATTAGAACTGAAATTGAACACACCACGCAGATCCGGTGTACCCCATTCAGTGCGGGGTGCATTGTAGTTGGGATCAGTTTGAGCCAAGGTGGTGTTCACTGCACTGAGCGCAAATGAGCCCACAACGGCTGCAGCAATGGCTGCTGATAATAAGGTCTGTTTTTTCACGTTAGTCTCCTCGGAGAACTTTAATAGTCACTGGATGTCGGTATTACCTGAGGCGCTTGTCACACTATCACTGGCGGAAATACTCCTCCTCACCCTCATAAATCCGGGCTTAGGAGGTTAAAGCAGGGTTTGTTATTATTCAAGTCTGTGCTTCTGTTATCCCGATATTAAGAGAGTTTTGGGCGTTAGTTCGCCACGGAGACTGAATGGTTCGTTATTCGATGCTGGATCTTGCCCCGATTGTACAGGGCAGCAGTGCACGGCAGGCCTTGCTAAATGCCCGAAGCCTGGCGCAGGAAGCCGAGCGCCTGGGTTACCAGCGCTTCTGGCTGGCTGAGCATCACAATATGACCGGAATAGCCAGCGCGGCAACGGCGGTTGTGATCGGGTATGTAGCAGAAGGAACAACCACGATCAGGGTGGGATCGGGCGGCATCATGCTGCCAAATCACGCTCCGCTAATGGTCGCTGAACAGTTTGGGACGCTGGCATCGCTGTATCCGGGACGCATTGATCTGGGCCTTGGAAGAGCGCCGGGAACCGACTCTCAGACCATGCTGGCGCTTCGTCGTTATCAGGACAGCGTCGAGCAGTTCCCGCGTGATGTGCAGGAGCTGCAGTATTACTTTCGTGCTGCACAGCCAGGTCAAGCTGTTCGTGCGGTACCCGGCGAAGGCTTGGAAGTGCCGTTGTGGTTGCTGGGCTCAAGTCTGTTCAGCGCACAATTGGCGGCAGCGATGGGACTGCCTTTTGCGTTTGCTGCACACTTCGCGCCCGACCACTTGGCACAGGCGCTTGACGTATATCGCAGCCGTTTCCGCCCGTCTGAACAATTATCTGCACCTTACTGCATGGCCGCCATTCCACTGTATGCCGCTGACTGCGAAAGTGAAGCAAGAATGCTGATGAGCTCCGTCCAGCAACAGTTTATCGCCCTGCGACGCGGAACTCCCGGGCCGCTGAAACCACCATTGGCGGATATACAACAGCATTTCTCAGCTGGCGAACTGGGCGGTGCCGCGCATGCCTTGCGTGAAGCGGTCATCGGCAATCCGCAACAGGTTCAGGAAGGTATTTGTGCCTTTATCCAACGCACCGGGGTCAATGAAATCATGTTCAGCTCGCATATATTCGAGCATCAGAAACGCCTGCGCAGCATCCAGATTGCTGCGCAGGCATGTTGCGACCTGAGCAAAGCAGCATGACAACCAGCCGCTTTACCCTGTCAATCAACCGCAGTTAATCAATCCGGCGCCAGACCGACACTTGGCTGACAACATATTCATACTTGCGCCGGTGCTCGCGGATCATAAACGGCAGATCCTGCTGATGAACCAGTTCGAATCCCGGTAACAATCCCGCCAACTGTGCCAGTGTTGCATCACTGTCAGCGCCATCCAGAAAGTGGTCGCGTGGTGTGTACTGTTGCATCCAGCTGTTTGGAGACGCCAGCACCAGCACACCGTTGGATTTAAGCACTGACGCAGTTCCGATGAATTGTCTTAGACATGCTGCCGGATCCGGCAAGCGACACATCAGATTGCTCAACAAAACCGCATCAAACTGAGCGGGCGCTGCAAGCCCTGCCGCATTCAGATCTGCCGCATCACCCACCATAAACGTGACACGACTGCGGTTGATATCAGACGCCACTCTGGCAATGAGCGTAGTGCTATGACGCCCTGTTTCCAGGCGCTCATAAGCCATACTACCTTGGCTCTGCATTAACGCTGCAGCACGGATAAACGCTTCGCTGTAATCCACACCGGTCACTTTATTAAAATGACGCGCCAGCTCAAAGCTCGCCCGACCTGTGGCACACCCAAGGTCAAGAACGCTATCGAATGAAGCTGCGAACTGCTTTACCAGCGCGGCCATGGTGTCCATAAACGGCAGCGTCTGCGGGTGCCCAACCTGCCCACTGATGCTGTCATCGCGCTGCTCTTCGGCTGATCCGTAGTGAAACAGCATGTACTGATTCAGCAGGGCATCAGACTCATAACGCTTTTTGCCCTCCGAAACACTGTTCTCATCGCCCTGAACCAGGCGGAAACCGGCATTCTGAAAAAAATGCGGGCGGAAGTGAAAGCGCGCAAACACACTGGCTTCATCGCCGGTGCTGATAAACGAGCCCCCCAGAATCATTTGGTGTTGTCCGTCATAACAAGGTGTACTGAAATCAACATAGTAGGGGTGAATCGCAAACCCCGGAAGTGGATGGAAAGCATCCTCACACCATTGCCACACATTTCCAAACACGTCACTGAACCCTTGTGAGTTCAGTGCAAACCGGGTTACCGGACCCTCGCTACCAAGCTGTAAGTTGTTATTATTTCGAATATTATGCTGATCAGTGTGGTTCATTACCGGATCCACAGTCAGCGCAGAGTCGTCACCGGCACGCCAGTCAACCAATGCCTGCTGCGACGGATCACGCATCGCCAGATGCTCCTTTTCCTGTAGCAAACGATAGGGTGTTTTTACGCCATCACGAGCCGATCTCCAGGCACAGTAGGCTTTGGCTTCATAAAAATTGGCAATGACTGGCCAATCCCACTGCATGGGCTGTTCGCTGAAGGTCGTGCGCAATTTGTACTGATGTAAACCCACTGGACCATCCTGTACCCAGAATGTCGGCCAGCGGGTATTGCGGAAGCGCCGCCACTCCCAGCCTTGCACAGACCAGTACTTCTCTTCGAGATACGCGCCAGAGCTTACAAATTCATAAAACTCACCATTACTGATCAATTGCCTGGAGGCATTAAAAGTAGCGACCTGACGGCGATCACGACCGTACTCATTATCCCAGCCAAAGGTCGGCCAGTTGGCAGGTTTACCAATGGTGATTGTCGTGCCCTGCACCTCAATCATCGGGTTCTCTGCCGGAAAATCGATGCCTGGCTGCGGTCGCGCAAATCTGTCGGCCGACTGCGACTGTGTCAGCGGTAACGCTGGCCACTGCTGCGGCTGCTGCACATACTTGGGTGGCAATTCGCGCATCAAAACACTGGAGGTTTCAAGGTGGATACGCTCATGCTCAAAGCACATAACTAAAGCCCAGCCAGGAGAATCCATGGCAATGGGCTTGTCAAATTCCGGATGCGTGAGGATCACCTCCCGCACCAGCGCATAAACCTGATCCCGATACGCTTTGACCTCAGCTACCGCTGGCCAAATATCCTGCTCGCCCTCGTGCAGGTCATCCCAGCTCATTTCATCCACACCTGTCTCAAAGAGGATTTCGAAATGAGGATTCAGTGGCTGCTTGATCAATCCGGCTATCAGCAGCTTGTTGACATAAAAAGTGACAGGATGTGCGTAATAGAAAATAAACGGATGACGGGTCTTATGATACGGACGCACATAATAAGCCTCCTCGCTGAGAAGGGCAGAAAACAGCGTTTCCGTCAAACGCCAGGTATTCTCAAAATACGCCAGCAGCGCCGCACGACCCGCACGAATATCCAGCAATGGCATGCCAGCCATCCGCCTGCCTGGCCAATGGGGCTCCTGTTGTGGATTGCCTGACATCGGGTGTTGGTCAATGACTGTATTCGAGTCATCTTTGGCAGCGTAAGACAGCTGCGCACTGGGTTTTTGATTCATGCGTAATTCCTGAGCAGTCGTGTAAAATCCGGGATCATGTTGTCGGATCCCTGCCTTGGGGTTTCAGCCCTGGCTTTCGTTAGAGTAGATAAAGAGGATATTTATTTGCGCAGCAAACTTCCCCATGTTGGCACCACCATTTTTACGGTCATGTCGAAGATGGCACAGCAATATAATGCCATCAACCTGTCACAGGGATTTCCGGACTTTGATTGTCCGCAAGATTTGCAAGAACGTGTTTCTTTTTATTTGAATAATCGCCGCAATCAATACGCACCGATGACAGGTGTTGCTGAGCTGCGGCAACAAATAGCCCTCAAACTGATTGATCAGTACGGTTGCCGTCTGGATGCAGATCATGAAATCACGGTGACCTCCGGCGCAACTGAGGCACTGTTTGATGCCATTCAGGCAACGGTGAGCCGTGATGACGAAGTCATCATGTTTGACCCGGCCTATGACAGTTATGATCCTGCGGTGCGCCTTGCGGGCGGGAAACCCATCCATCTGCGCTTACAACAACCCGGTTATCAGATTAACTGGCAGCAGGTTGCCGAGCATATCAACGACCGCACCCGCATGATCATCATCAACTCGCCGCATAATCCAAGCGGATCCGTTCTGAGTGCTGCTGATCTTGATATCTTGGCTAGTTTGATCCGCAATCGTGACATTTATGTGTTATCGGACGAAGTTTACGAGCACATGGTCTTTGACGGCGGGCAGCATGAAAGTGTGCTCCGGCATGCGGAATTGCGAGAAAAAAGTTTTGCAGTTTTTTCGTTTGGAAAAACCTACCACGCTACCGGCTGGAAGATGGCGTTTTGCGCCGCGCCAGCAGCCATGACCGCAGAGTTTCGCAAGGTTCATCAGTTTGTGACGTTTACATCCACCAGCTTTCTGCAATATGCAATCGCTGACTTCATGCGTGATTGCCCGCAACATCATCAGCAGCTAGCCGCTTTTTATCAGCAAAAGCGCGACTATTTTTGTGAACTGATCCGTGACTCCCGATTTGTTTTCACACCATCGGCAGGCACCTATTTTCAATGTGTTGATTACAGTCAGATCAGCGATCTTGATGATGTGGCCTTTGTTAACTGGATGACTCAGGAAAAAGGTGTTGCAGCCATCCCGCTGTCGGCGTTTTATGAAAGTCCGCCAGAATCCCGGGTAATCCGGTTTTGTTTCTGCAAAGACAACAGCACGCTCGAACAGGCTGCAGAGATTTTGCGACGGCTGTGACCATGAACCCCGAATCCAGCTTGACTGACAAGGCCACCTTAAACCCTGACCAACTGCTGGTGCTGATCCGGCAATGGGCGCAAGAATTGGGTTTCCAGCAACTGGGGGTTGCTGATATTGACCTGAGTGCTCACCAACCACACCTCGATGCATGGCTGGCTAACCACTTTCATGGCGACATGCAGTATATGCAACGTCATCGTGACCTGAGATTGAACCCTTCACAGTTGCACCCCGGAACTCTGCGCGTACTCAGTGTGCGAATGGATTACAGTCTCAGCCTTGAACAGTCACTTGCGCCGCTGCAGCAAAAACACATAGCCTATGTTTCTCGTTATGCACGAGGCCGTGATTATCACAAACTGATCCGCAGGCGACTACAACGACTGGCTGAACGTATATCCGCCCAGGTTGGGGATTTTGGTTATCGCGCTTTTGTTGATAGCGCACCGGTACTGGAGCGCGCACTTGCGGAGAAGGCCGGTCTTGGATGGATCGGAAAAAACACGATGCTGATTAATAAACAAGCAGGCTCGTGGTTTTTCCTGGGTGAGTTGTTTACCGATTTGCCGCTGCCGGTAGATCCTCCGGCCAGTGCTCACTGCGGCAGTTGCAAAGCCTGTCTTGATATCTGCCCGACACAAGCGTTTGTTGGCCCCAATCAACTGGATGCGCGGCGCTGCATCTCGTATCTCACCATTGAGCTAAAAGGCACTATTCCTGAAGAGCTTCGTGCACCCATGGGCAATCGTGTGTTTGGCTGTGATGACTGCCAGTTGATTTGCCCGTGGAACAAATTCACCCAACTGAGCGAGGAACCCGATTTTTCGCCGCGACACGCACTGGACAGCAGCGAATTAAGTGTCTTGTTCCTGTGGACGGCGGAAATGTTTGAACAACGCACCGAGGGCTCAGCAATACGGCGTATTGGTTATGAGGCCTGGTTAAGAAATCTTGCCGTGGGTCTTGGCAATGCACCTACAACCATCCCGGTGCTGGAAGCCTTGCGCCAGCGCGAACATCATGAATCCGCGCTGGTTCGTGAACATGTGCAATGGGCATTGCGGCAGCACGGTGTTACGACATCCTGAAAAAGTGCTCACGGTAATACTTAAGTTCATTGATGGATTCATGGATATCATCCAGCGCCTGATGGGTCCCGGTTTTCACAAAACCAGCCGCCAATTCCGGGCGCCATCGCCGGGCGAGCTCTTTGACTGTGCTGACATCCAGATTACGGTAGTGAAAAAAGGCCTCCAGTTGTGGCATGTACCGCACCATAAACCGGCGGTCCTGATGAATACTATTGCCGCATAAAGGAGAACTGCGCGAATCAGCGTATTTGCGCAGGAATTCCAGTGTCAATTGTTCTGCCGCTGCATCGTCTGTTGTGCTGGCACGAACTCGTGCGACCAAACCGGATCCGCCATGCGTGCGCTGATTCCACTCATCCATGGCAGCCAATGCTTCATCACTTTGATGCACCGCCAATACTGGCCCCTCTGCAATGATATTCAGATCAGCGTCTGTCACCAGCGTTGCAATCTCGATGATGCGATCAGCATCAGGCTCGAGTCCGGTCATTTCCATATCTAACCAGATCAGCGTTTTGCTTTTTTCTATCACGGCACTGGCCATAATCAGTTTCCAATATCAATTGAGTGGCTTGAGGAGGCTTTAGCGCCTTTCGAGGCAACATTGTAATAGAATGCCGAACCATGACCAAACGACGACTTAACCAACAGCAACAACGACGCATCTCTGGCAATCAACAGGCACGTCAAGAGCGTAATGCCCGGGATGTGGTTGCCAGAACTTCTGACACCTCAGTGCCGACAAGCGAAGCGGAAACCGGAAATAGCCTGGAAGGCTTGATTGTCTGCCACTATGGCCAGCAGATCGATGTTGAGTCCCGCGACCCGGATCATTACGGGGAAATATTCCGCTGCTTTCAGCGCAGCAATTTGCCAGCCATGGTAACCGGAGACACGGTGTTGTGGCAGATTGAATCTGGCCTTAGCGGCGTCATTGTTGCGCAGCAACCCCGCCACTCAGCCATGAGCAGGCCCAATCACCGCGGCGAACTGCGCGCGATTGCAGCCAATGTTGACTGCGTAGTGGTGGTTATTGCTCCCAGACCAGAGCCGTTCGGCAATTTGATTGATCGCTACATGGTCGCCATTGAGCATCTTGGCCTGCGCCCACTGCTGCTGTTAAACAAATCTGACCTGACCACAAAAAGCAGCATCAATGTTGAGGCATTGCTGCAACGTTATGCCCACATTGGTTACGAAACGCTGCGTGTCTCCAGTCATAATGGAGACGGTATGGAGGCGCTGAAGGCCGCCCTTGCGGAACAGACCGCCGTTTTTGTTGGCCAATCCGGGGTTGGAAAATCGTCATTGATTAATACCCTGCGAGGCGTCAGCGACGATGATGACGAGCACGCAGCCGATGTGGGTGATTTATCGGTGGGCCGGCAAAAGGGTACTCATACCACCACCGCAACAAAACTGTACCACTTGCCTGGCAGTGGTGATCTTATTGACTCTCCGGGCATCCGCGAGTTCGGTCTTTGGCACATTGAGCCCGATGCATTGATGAATGGTTTTATCGAATTCAGGCCTTGGGCAGGTAAATGCCGGTTCCGGGATTGTCACCATCAGCATGAGCCGGACTGCGCTCTACTGGAAGCGGTAAAACGCGGTGAGATTGATCCTGCCAGACTGGAGAGTTACCACCACATTCTGATCAGCCTAAATGAGCGCGCCTGAAGGCGCCAGCGCTCATCACAAGTGTCAGAATATCTCGGGGATGGGGCCGCCGCTTGGCAGGGCCTCGTCTGGCGGCAAATTAGCCTGATCGGTGGTATCAATTTCATCAATTGATCAGAAATTCTGCGACCTATCGGTGTACGAATTTCTGTTGATTTTTTGATACATCGGTCGAGAACCGCAAATCCTGAGTTGATTTGCATTTTGACAGACAGGCCTTGTCTGCCCGTTCACCCTTGATTAAGCTGCCGCCTGCGCTTTTATCAATATGACCTACACCGGATCACTGAATGAGAGATAGCTTGTTTATTCTTATGCAATATCTGATACCACAACATTGGGTATCGAGACTGGTTGGCAGACTGGCAAACAGTCAGCAGCCATTCATCAGGACTCTCTTTATCAACTGGTTTGCCAAACGCTTTAACGTAAATATGGCAGAAGCTGCTGAATCTGATCTTTCTGCTTATACATCGTTTAACGAGTTTTTTACCCGATCGCTCAAGGCTGATGCCCGGCCGTTATCCGAAGGAGACAAGGATGTGATCTGTCCGGCGGATGGGGTCATCAGCCAGCTAGGCCATATCGAGCATGGAAAAATCTTCCAGGCCAAAGGTAAAGACTATTCTGTTGAGGCTCTGCTGGGCGCGGACCTGGCGCTTGCACAGGCATTTACAGGAGGCTGTTTTGCGACTGTTTATCTGTCTCCCCGTGATTACCACCGCGTTCATATGCCTGTCAGTGGCCGGCTGCGCAAAATGATTTATGTGCCCGGCAATCTGTTCTCTGTCAATAAACTCACCAGCGAACGCGTCGATGGTTTGTTTGCCCGCAACGAAAGGCTGGTTTGTGTGTTTGATACCGACAACGGCCCGATGGCGCTGGTTCTGGTCGGCGCGATGATTGTTGCTGGCATCGAAACAGTCTGGAGTGGACATGTGTGCCCGAACAATGACTTGTTGTTTGAGATTGATTATGCCGACAACAAGAGTCCGGTTATGCTGAAAAAAGGCGAGGAAATGGGACGCTTTAAGCTTGGCTCAACGGTGGTCGCTGTGTTTGGTGCCGGGATGCTGGAATTGAACCCGGATCTCGCTGCCGGCTCTGCCGTCAATATGGGTCAGAAACTGGGAGCTGGCAGATAACAGGTTAAATCGCTAGAATCCGCGTCCGCAGGCATTCCCCTACAAGTCATGATTAGCTGTCAAATGAAGAGGTTCCATAATGAGTAAGTTTGAAAATGTTTCTGTGGTCAAAGCAGCCAATGTTTATTTCGATGGCAAAGTCACCAGCCGCACCGTTGAATTTGCCAACGGCGATGTAAAGACCCTGGGAATCATGATGCCAGGTGAATACCGGTTCGGAACGGCCAAAAAAGAAGTGATGGAAATCATGTCTGGCCACGTCGAGATTCTGCTGCCAGGCGCAGACCTGTGGCGAAAAGTGGTTGGTGGTGACAGCTTTGATGTAGCAGCGAACTCAGCCTTTGATATCAAGGTAATAAGTGTGACCGACTACTGTTGTTCGTATATTGGTTAAGCATCACGACCATGCCCTGCCCGACAATCACATCTCGATCATCAAAAGCGTGCACGAATGTGTCGCCACGCTCCTCAGTAAACTTCATCGCAAACTCTGCTGCATCGTTATAGGTATCACCCTGCAATATCACCTGGCCACACGGGGCACGAACACCGCTGATCCTGATCGCAGTTGTTGTGACCGACATGTTAATGATCGTGTTAAAACACAGTGTCGTGCCTGCCAGCGCAACATGCCTTGTGCCAGATGCACAGGGCTTTCTATGGCAACGTCATAGACCCGCGCAGAGAGGATCTCCCTGATGTACTCTTCGATAACGGAGTCTATAACAGTGTCCAAAAACAGTAGGCTTTTTGTCCGGCACCCGTCTTGCTGGGTTATACTTTGCCTGCGTCAGGTTTTAGATCAACAGTTTAACGCAGCACTTAACAGGATAGCAGCATGGATCAAAATGAACTTAAAAAAGCCGTGGCTCAGGCCGCTGCAAACTATGTCCGGAGTCGCCTTGATGACCGCACGGTTATTGGGGTTGGCACGGGCTCGACTGCCAATTACTTTATTGAATGTCTTGCTGCGTTTAAACATAACATCAGTGCCACTGTTGCCAGCTCTGTAGAAACCGCTCGTCGCCTGAAAGCATTACAAATTACAGTGATTGATCTGAACTCTGCACCTGAGGTGAGCATTTATGTCGATGGCGCCGATGAGGCAAATTCGTACTTGCATCTGATTAAAGGTGGCGGCGGTGCACTGACCCGCGAAAAAATTATTGCTGCGGTTGCAAAAGAATTTGTGTGCATAGCCGATGGCAGCAAATTGGTGGATGTGCTGGGTAGATTTCCGTTACCCGTTGAGGTTGTGCCGATGGCACGCAGTCATGTGGCCAGACAAATTGTAAAATTGGGGGGTGACCCGGTTTACCGCGAAGGATTTATCACCGATAACGGAAATATAATTCTGGACGTCCACAATATGAGTATTGTGGATCCGCGAGAATTGGAGACGCAACTCAATCAGATTACGGGAGTCGTCACAAATGGAATCTTTGCCCTGAGGCCTGCGGACAAACTGATAATCGGGACAAAAGATGGCCTGAAGACTCTGACACGTTAAATCAAAGTCTTCACGGATTAGACTCGCACGCACACAGCCCGAATAAAAAAACGCAGGGTTTTTAAGCCCTGCGTTTTTGTATTACAGAGGAGTGACGTTCTCCGCCTGAGGGCCTTTCTGGCCTTGAGTCACTTCCATCGTGACTTTCTGACCTTCGTGCAGCGTCTTTCTTCCAGTACCGTTAATGGCACTAAAATGGACGAATACGTCCTTTCCACCTTCCTGTTCAATGAAACCAAAACCTTTCTCGTCATTGAACCACTTAACGGTACCTTCTACATGCTGTGCCATATTGCTCTCTTGCTAATTTCCAAGGGACAAACCGAAAACAATGTCCGGCTGCTCCCAATATTTATTTTCTCAGTTGACAAACGCGCCAACCGCCGGAATCAACACCGACTCCTTTCACGAGTGTACCGCTATATTTTGTTGGTGGGAATACAGTTTTTGTCTAAAAATCGGGAATTTTCCGGTTTTTAGACAAATCGAAAGTAAATTTTGTGAAGCGCACCAAAACTCTGGCGCCGATTTTTGAAATTAATCAAAAATCTTTCCGGGATTCATAATGTTATTTGGGTCAAATACCTTTTTGATTGATCTCATAAAGTCGATTTCCACGTCGGTGCGACTGTATTGCAGGTAGGGTTTTTTCAGCAGACCAACACCATGCTCTGCAGACATGCTGCCGTGATAGCGCCGTACCGCATCGAAAATGCCATAACTGACCTCCGCACACTGGCGGAAAAACACTTCTTTGGGGAGAGAATCCGGCTTGAGGATATTCAGGTGGAGATTGCCATCACCAATATGACCGAACCAGATTATCTCAAAATCCGGGTATCTTTCATTCACAATGGCATCAACTTCTTTAAGGAATGCCGGCACCTTGGAAACCTGAACTGAGATATCGTTTTTGTATGGCGTAAACCGAGAGATTGTTTCCGAAATATCCTCGCGCAGGCGCCACAGAGTTTTAGCCTGGGTCGAGTTCTGACTCATGGTACCGTCCAGAGCCCACCCTTGCTCTACACAGGTCTCAAACGCGGACATGGCCGCATCCATTACAGATTCGCTGGTGTTCTCGAATTCAATCAATGCGTAAAAATTGCTAATGGTCTGGAATGGTCGTTGCAGACCTTTTTCAGCCATCACATGGACAAGCGCTTTCTCGGAGAAAAACTCAAATGCACAGACACTCAATGCAGACTGAAAACACTGGAGCACTTGCATCGCAGAGTCCATGTCATCCACCGCCAGCACTAGTACAGTCGGATCCACTGGCGGCGTTGCCAGCCCCATGGTGAGCTCGACAATAAATCCGAGCGTTCCCTCTGAGCCCACAAACAGGTGACGCAGATCGTAGCCTGTAGCATTCTTAATCAGGCCATGATTAAGCTCTAACAGTTCACCCGACCCGGTTACCACCTTCATGCCCATTACCCAGTCACGCGTCAGCCCATAGCGGATCACCTTGATCCCGCCGGCATTAGTTGCCACATTTCCGCCAATCTGACTGGATCCTGACGATGCAAAGTCAACCGGGTAAAACAGACCCTTGTCTTCTGCAAACAACTGCAACTGCTCAGTCACCACCCCTGGCTCACAAACAACCTGACGATCTATCGGATTAAAGTCGAGGATTCGATTCATACGGTCAAAGGCCACAACGACCTCTCCGTTACTCGCGACCGCACCTCCACTCAAACCCGTACGTCCTCCTGACGGCACTAACTCAAGCCCATGCTCGTTCGCAAGCCTTACAATCGCCTGCACCTCCGCCGCATTGCCAGGAAACACAATAGCCGTCGGTTTTGGCTCATATACTTTGGTCCAGTCTTTACCAAAAATCTGCAGAGAATCGGCATCTGTTTTTACCCGTTCCGCACCAACCACCCCGGCGAGGGCGGCTTCCAAAGCCTGCTGCGTTAACTTCATTGGACGATTACCTCTCATATTACTGATCGGGGTTATGGTAGCATGGCTCGTCCTTAACGGGAGAGATCACGGATAAACCTTTAGCGAGTACCAAAGAGCTTATGAAACCTACATCCCTGGATAAAAGTAAAATCCGCTTCTTGCTGCTTGAAGGCGTACACCAAAGCGCTGTCAAAACGCTGAATGATGCCGGCTATACCAATATCGAGTACCTGAAAACCTCGCTCTCTGAAGATGAACTGGTTGATAAAGTTAAAGATGTCCATTTCATTGGCATCCGCTCTCGTACACAACTGACCGCCAGAGTTTTTGCCGCTGCGACTCGCCTGCAGGCCGTTGGTTGCTTTTGTATAGGCACCAATCAGGTTGATCTTTCTGCCGCGCTTTCTAAAGCGGTGCCGGTTTTTAATGCCCCTTACTCCAATACACGTAGTGTTGCCGAACTGGTAATTGGTCAGACTATTTTGTTATTGCGCGGAATCCCCGAGAAAAACGCGCTGACTCACAGAGGCATATGGCAAAAAGTTGCAACCGGCTCTTTTGAGACCCGCGGCAAAAAACTCGGCCTGATCGGATACGGCAATATTGGATCACAACTCAGCGTTCTGGCTGAATCCATGGGCATGAAAGTTTATCTATATGACATAGTCACCAAGCTACCTTTGGGCAACGCCACTCAAGTCAACAGTCTTAAAGAGTTGATGCAGATCTGTGATGTTGTCAGCCTGCATGTCCCGGAAACGGCGCAGACTGAAAATATGATAGGCGCAGAACAGATCAGCTGGATGAAAAAGGGCAGCATTCTTATCAATGCTTCTCGCGGCACGGTTGTTGATATCGATGCTCTTGCGGCTGCGTTAGAGTCCAAACATCTGTCCGGTGCTGCGGTCGATGTTTTTCCGGTTGAGCCACATGCAAACGATGAAGAGTTTGTATCGCCTCTGCGCAAATTTGAAAACTGCATTCTAACTCCACACATTGGTGGCAGCACGATGGAAGCGCAGGAGAATATCGGTTTTGAGGTTGCAGAAAAATTGATTCGCTACAGCGACAACGGGTCTACACAAACTTCTGTCAACTTTCCTGAAGTGGCTCTGCCATCACATCCTGGCATGCACCGCCTACTGCACGTGCACGAAAACGTGCCAGGTGTCATGTCTCAGATCAACCAGATTTTCTCGGCCAGTGGCATAAATATTAGATCGCAGTATCTGCAAACCAACGACAAAATTGGTTACGTGGTGATGGATATTTCGGAGAAGGACAGTGACATTGCGCTGGACAAGTTGTATGACGTTACCGGCACTATCCGGTGTCGGGTGCTTTGGTAGTTTTTGACTTCGTTTATCTGCGACCGGAGGTCGGTGCGGGCAAAGAGTTTCGGAACGACGCCGTTGGCGTCTGATTGTTCCTCAACTGTTTACCCGCACCAACCTCCTTGTCACTTTGCATCGGATGAAACCATAGGGACTGAAAACATGGGGACGGAGCTCTGCGTCCTCCGTTCCCCATGCTTATTTGATACCGTACTTCGCAGCCATGGCTTCCAGGCTATAAACCTTGCCAATGCGGTCAATCTGTCCCGCCGCCCCAAACGCTTCAAGGCGATCTTTGACAATTTCTTTCATGGCATTGATGGTAGGAGCAAGAAATTTGCGCGGATCAAATTCTGATTTGTTCTCTGCCAGAAATTTACGCACAGCGCCTGTTGAGGCCAGACGCAGGTCAGTATCGATATTAATTTTGCGCACTCCGTGTTTGATGCCTTCCTGAATCTCTGACACCGGCACACCGTAAGTTTCAGGAATTTCGCCTCCGAATTCGTTAATGATCGCCAGCCACTCTTGCGGAACTGATGATGATCCGTGCATGACCAGATGTGTTGAAGGGATGCGTGCGTGTATCTGCTTGATGCGCTCGATAGCCAGAATATCGCCGGTGGGTGGGCGGGTGAACTTATAGGCGCCATGACTGGTTCCCACTGCGATCGCTAATGCGTCTACACCAGTGGCTTTTACAAAGGACGCAGCTTCTTCAGGATCGGTGAGCATCTGGTCATGACTGAGTTGTCCTTCTGCGCCAATCCCATCTTCTTCGCCGGCCATGCCGGTTTCCAACGAACCCAAGCAACCGATTTCACCCTCTACAGAAACGCCACAAGCGTGTGCCATGGCGACGACTGTGCGCGTTACGTTGACGTTGTAGTCGTAATCCATAGGGGTTTTGCCATCGATTCCCAAAGATCCATCCATCATCACTGATGAGAATCCAAGCTGAATGGAGCGCTGACAGACCGCGGGTGACACGCCGTGATCCTGATGCATCACAATCGGGATATGCGGAAATTCTTCGATTGCCGCCAGGATCAGATGGCGCAAAAAATTGGAACCTGCGTATTTGCGGGCACCTGCAGAGGCCTGCAGGATAACCGGGCTATGAGCTTCGTCAGCGGCCTCCATGATGGCGCGAACTTGCTCCAAGTTGTTAACGTTGAATGCCGGCACACCGTATCGATGCTCTGCAGCATGATCGAGCAATTGCCGAAGACTGATCAGGGCCATAAAAACTCCTCTTTCTTAACAAATACAGATTTAGTTTAGTGTTCCAGAATAGCAACAGCCGGCAAGACTTCTCCCTGAACAAATTCAAGGAAGGCGCCACCGCCAGTAGAGATATATGAAATCTGGCTGGTGATGCCAAATTTGTCGATAGCCTGAATGGTTTCACCACCACCGGCGATCGAAAAACCCTGGTTTGCCGCAACAGCCTCAGCAATCGCTTTGGTGCCATTGGCAAACGCGTCAAACTCAAACACGCCCACCGGGCCGTTCCAGATAATCGTCTTCATGCCAGCGATAATGCCCGCAAGGTTGGCAATGGTTTTGGGGCCAATATCCAGAATCATGTCGTCGCCTTCAACATCGGTAATATTTTTTATGACGGCATGTGCGTCAGCAGAAAATGCTTTGGCGACAACAACATCAATCGGCAAGGGGATAGACGTTTTTGCCATCAAGGCTTTGGCCGTATCAACCAGATCCACTTCAACAAGCGACTTGCCAACCGGATAACCCGCGGCCAGCAGGAAAGTATTGGCGATCCCGCCGCCCACGATCAGCTGATCGGTTTTTTGCGCCAGACTTTCCAGCACCTGCAGTTTGCTAGAGACTTTTGCGCCGCCAACAATTGCCAGCATGGGACGCTCAGGATTCTTCAACGCCTTATCCAGCGCATCCAGCTCGGCGGCCAACAAGGGGCCAGCCACTGCTTTGGGCGCAAACTTGGCAACGCCATGCGTGCTGGCCTGCGCCCGGTGCGCAGTGCCAAAGGCATCCATCACAAAAATGTCGCACAAGGCGGCATACGCCCGCGACAAGTCATCACTATTGGCATTTTCGCCGACGTTGATACGTACATTTTCCAGCAATACCATTTCCCCGTCTGCGGGCTCTGCCGACTGCGGATTCTCCAGGTAATCCTGCACCAGGCGGACAGGAAATCCCAACAATGTCTGCAGATGCGCAGCAACCGGCGACAGCGAGGAATCCAGTTGTGATGAAATTGGCTTGCCTTCCTCAGGCCGGCCTAAATGCGACATCACTATCAGCTTTGCACCGGCATCAATGGCCATTTTTAGCGCGGGCAATGCCGCAACAATACGGGTGTCATTAACAATCACGCCTTGTTTTACGGCAACGTTCAGATCCTCACGTATCAATACGCGTTTTCCTTTCAGATCCATATCCTGCATGCGTTCAATTTTTTTCGAAGGTGTGCTCATGTTTCAATCCGTATCGAGTTGATAGATCGCATTAGCCACATCCAACATACGGTTGGCGTATGCCCATTCATTGTCAAACCAGGCAAGGACCTTGATCAGATGTTGCCCGCTGACCCGCGTCTGACTCAGGTCTACAATGGCAGAGCGCGGGTCGTGATTAAAATCGCATGAGGCCAGCGGCTCGTCTGTGCAGGACAACACATCCGCCACGGACAATCGGGCAGCCTGTCTGATAGCCTCATTAACGGACTTTATGCAGGCATCGTTACGCACCGTGACCGTCAGATCTATCGCCGAGACATTCACGGTTGGTACCCGCATGGCCTGTGCAGAAAAACGCCCGTCCAGATGCGGCAGAATGCGTCCTATGCCTTTGGCGATCTCGGTATCAACCGGAATAATTGATTGCACCGCGCTGCGTGTTTTCCGCAGGTCCTGATTATGGTAGGCATCAATCACCGGCTGGTCATTCATGGCTGAGTGGATGGTGGTGATGACACCGTACTCAACTCCAAATTGATCATCCAGTGCCTTGATGACCGGCACCACACAGTTGGTGGTGCAGGATGCGCTGGAAATGATGCGGTGAGAGCGATCCAGTGTTTTGTCATTGATCCCGTAAACAATGGTTGCATCAACGTCGCTTTGTGCCGGTTGCGAAAACAACAAACGCCGCGCGCCGGCAGCCAGGTGTTGCTCGGCCGTTGCCCGATCGCTGAAACAGCCACTGCATTCCATTACCAGATCTACCTCGAGCTGCGCCCATGGCAGGCCGGCGATGCCCGAATGGGACAAGACCTGCACCGCCTGCCCATTAACCCGCAAACGATCTGCCGACTCCAGCAACACTTCGCCGGCAAACCGGCCGTGGGTGCTGTCATACTTCGTCAGGTGCGCCAGGGTGCGCGCATCCGTGAGATCGTTGATGGCAACAATCTGCAAATCCGGAAGGTCATTACGCTCATGCAATGCCCGCAGCACGCAGCGCCCGATTCGACCATATCCGTTGATTGCCAGCCTGAATGGCTTTGACATCACCTACCCCGATCAGTCGTGAATGGCTTAAGCCAGTAGTGTCGCAGCCTTGGCAAGAATGTTGTCCGCTGTAAACCCGAATTCCTTCATCAATACGCCGCCCGGTGCCGACTCGCCAAAGCGGGTCATGCCAATAATGGCGCCATCAAGTCCAACGTATTTGTACCAGTAATCGGCGGCGGCAGCTTCCACGGCCAGACGCTTGCGCACTGCAGATGGCAGCACCTGCTCGCGGTAGGCCGCATCCTGCGCTTCAAATAAATCGGTACTGGGCATGGAAACCAGGCGGGCTTTTGTACCCTGCTCTAACAATTTTTTAACAGCATCGCGGGCAATACCCACTTCAGACCCGGTCGCAATCACAATAATCTCTGGCTGACCAACACAGTCTTCCAGAACATAGGCGCCGCGATTGATGGCTGCGATCTGACCATCCGTGCGCGCCTGATGTACCAGATTTTGACGCGAAAACACCAGAGAGCTGGGGCCATCATGACGTTGCAGCGCGTGTTTCCAGGCAACGGCGGTCTCAACGGCATCGGCCGGACGCCAGACTGACATATTGGGTGTGGTGCGCAGGCTGGCCAGCTGTTCGATAGGCTGATGTGTTGGGCCATCCTCACCCTGACCAATAGAATCGTGGGTGTAAACGTTAATGACCTGTTGTTTCATCAGCGCAGACATACGCACGGCGTTACGCGCATATTCCATAAAAATCAGGAAGGTGCCGCCATAAGGTATAAAGCCCCCATGCAAAGCGATGCCGTTCATAATGGCACTCATGCCAAATTCCCGCACACCGTAATAGATGTAGTTGCCGTCAGCGCGCTCACTCAAAGCGAGACTGCCTTTCCACATGGTCAGGTTGGAACCGGCGAGGTCGGCGGATCCGCCAATGAGCTCCGGCAGCATTTCACCAAAGGCGGCAATGGTATTTTGTGATGCTTTGCGCGATGCAATGTTTTCGGCTTTAAGCTGAGTGGCCGCGATGAAGTCGGCAGCGCGCTGCTCAAAATGTCCCGGTAACTGGCGCTTCATACGGCGCACAAACTCCATCGCCAGTTCAGGATAGGCTTCTTCGTAACGCACCAGCGCTTCCTTCCAACGCGACTCCGCCAGAAATCCGCGCTCGCGTGCATCCCAGTCCATTTTGATGGGTGCGGGAATATCAAACGGCTCATGAGACCAGCCCAAAGCCTCGCGTGTTGCTGCCACCTCGGCGACACCCAGCGGGGAGCCGTGGACATCTGATGTGCCGGCCTTGGCAGGCGATCCGAATCCAATCACGGTTTTGCAGCGGATCAGGGTAGGGCGTAACTCATCGCTGCGTGCTGCTTCTATCGCGGCTATGATCTGCTGGGGGTTGTGGCCATCTGCGCATACTACCTGCCAACCATAGGCCTCAAAGCGTTTGGTGGTATCGTCAGTAAACCAGCCTTCAACATCGCCATCGATAGAGATGCCGTTATCGTCATAAAACACAATGAGCTTGCCAAGCGCGAGGGTGCCGGCCAGAGAACAAACCTCATGGGAAATACCTTCCATCAGGCAGCCATCACCGGCAAACACGTAGGTAAAGTGATCAACTATCGAGTGATTCGGCTTGTTAAATTGTGCCGCCAGCGTCTTTTCAGCGATAGCCATACCAACGCCGTTTGCCAGGCCCTGACCCAGTGGGCCGGTTGTGGTTTCAACGCCGGGGGTGTAGCCATACTCAGGGTGGCCCGGGGTGCTGGAGTGCAATTGCCTAAAGTTCTGCAACTCTTCGATCGGCAAGTTGTAACCACTCAGGTGCAACAGCGAATAAATCAGCATAGACCCATGGCCGTTGGACAACACAAACCGGTCCCTGTTCAGCCACTGCGGATTGCCCGGATTGTGCGAGAGGTAATCACACCATAAAACTTCCGCAATATCCGCCATACCCATGGGGGCACCGGGGTGACCGGAATTGGCTTTCTGGACGGCGTCCATACTGAGGGCGCGGATAGCATTGGCGCGTTCTCTGCGCGTGGTCAGTCGGGTCGACATTCGTGGGGCTCCTCTTTAAAGGGCTGACTTTGGAAAGCCCGCATTTTCCCGCACCTGAGCCCAAGTTTCCACCTGTGTTTCCAAAGCAGCCAAAAGATCTATATCAAAATATTTTGATATATATTTTTATGCTGCTATAGTTCGCCCCCTACTACAGCCGGGAACAATCAAGGCTTATGAATGTTGTCGACAGTCTTGCTTCCGTCAGCAAAGCCTTGGGTGATGAACTCCGGCTGGAGATTTTGCACGTTTTACGGACTGAGTCATTTGGAGTACTGGAGCTTTGCCGGATTTTAAGTATCCGGCAAAACGCGCTGAGTCATCATTTAAAAATCCTGGCAACAGCCGGATTGGTGAGTAGCCGCCGGGAAGGCAACAGTAATTTTTACCGGCGGGTGCTGTTGTTGCCTGAGGATCCTTTTGTCTCAGTCAAGCGGGCCGCCTTTGCATGTCTTGACCGCGCAGCGCTGCGTGGTGAGCTTGCCGAAGGAATACGATTGATTCATGCAGAGCGATCCGAGCAGTCTTTACTGTTTTTTGAGCGACATGCGGAGCGATTTCTAGAAAAGCAGGAACTGGTTGCAGAGTACGCCCATTACCGGGACACCTTGCATGCCTTGCTTGCGGGATTACATTTACCGGCTGGCACACGAGTAATGGAGGTTGGACCGGGCGAGGGTAGGTTGTTAAGCGAACTGGCCAACGGCTTCAGGCAAGTTATTGCACTGGATAATTCGATGGAGATGCTGAGCAGAGCGCGCAACACCATCTCTGAACTCCAACAGAATGTTGAATTTATTCACGGTGATACGCAGGTCGCCATAGCGCGTGGCATACAAACAGACCTGCTGATCTACAACATGGTGCTGCACCACATACCATCACCGTGGGAAGCGTTTCAGGACTCGGCAAAATTATTGGCTGCCGACGGTGTGTTGCTGCTGATTGATCTCAGTCATCACGATCAGGATTGGGTACGTGATGCCTGCGGCGATCTGTGGCTTGGTTTCGAAAATCATGAACTCGATGATTGGGCTGCACAAGCCGGTCTCGATTCAGCTCAAAGCATGTATCTCGGGCTGCGTAATGGTTTTCAGGTACAACTGCGGGTCTTTAAAAAGCCCGCTGCGAATGGACAGCTAGCTCAACAGAATGATTAACAGAAAAATTTTTATTTATTAACAGACAGAAGGAACCCTGAAAATGACAACAACATTGTTCACCTCAGAATCCGTTGCCGAAGGCCATCCGGATAAAATTGCTGACCAAATTTCCGATGCCGTGCTTGATGCACTGCTTAAAAAGGATCCCCGTGCCCGCGTGGCCTGCGAAACGCTCATCAAAACCGGCATGGTGGTTGTTGCTGGCGAAATCACCACTGAAGCCTACGTTGATCTGGAAGAGATCACTCGCAAAGTGGTTGTTGATATCGGATACGACCACTCCGACAAAGGCTTTGATGGCCGCTCCTGTGCTGTGTTAAACGCGATCGGCAAGCAGTCTCCTGATATCGCCAGAGGCGTTGATGAAACGGCTGACCACGAGCAGGGCGCAGGCGATCAGGGTTTGATGTTCGGTTATGCCACCAATGAAACCGACGTATTGATGCCAGCGCCGATTACTTACTCACACCGTCTGGTAAAGCGTCAGGCAGAAGTGCGCAAAAACGGCACATTACCGTGGCTGCGACCCGATGCAAAAAGTCAGATCACCTTCCGCTATCAGGATGGCAAACCCGTAGGAATCGACGCCGTTGTTCTGTCCACACAGCACGCTCCGGAAATTGATCAAAAAGACCTGCAAGAAGCGGTGATGGAAGAAATCATCAAGCCCGTACTGCCGGCAGAATGGCTGGATGCCCACACCAAATACTTCATCAATCCAACTGGCCGGTTTGTCATCGGCGGACCGTTTGGTGATTGCGGCCTGACCGGCCGTAAAATCATTGTTGATACCTACGGCGGAATGGCTCGTCACGGTGGCGGCGCATTCTCCGGCAAAGATCCTTCAAAAGTTGACCGTTCTGCAGCGTATGCCGCGCGTTATGTTGCCAAAAATATTGTGGCGGCCGGCATTGCTGATCGTTGCGAGATTCAGGTTTCTTACGCGATCGGTGTAGCAGAGCCGACCTCCATCAGCGTAGAGACCTTTGGCACCGGCAAGATCAGCAATGAGCGCATCGTACAGCTGGTGAGAGACCACTTTGAGCTACGCCCGAAGGGCCTGATCAAGATGCTTGATCTGATCCGCCCAATCTATTTTGGCACTGCAGCCTACGGCCACTTTGGTCGCGAAGAACCACAATTCACCTGGGAAGCAACAGACAGGGCCGCGGCGCTGCGCGCAGCAGCAGGCCTGTAAGGTCATCAGGAAACAACGTCAAAACTCTTTTCGCACATTTTATTCAGCATTAAAGGAAATTTTTATGAGCAAGCCCGATTACAAAGTAGCCGATATGAGCCTGGCCGAATTCGGCCGCAAAGAAGTGATTCTGGCTCAGGCAGAAATGCCTGCCCTGATGGCATTACGCGCCCGTCACAAAGCTGAGCAACCCTTGGCTGGCGCAAAAATTATTGGTTGTATTCATATGACCATTCAGACTGCGGTATTGATCGAAACATTGGTGGAACTTGGCGCACAAGTGCGCTGGTCTTCATGCAACATATTTTCAACTCAGGACCATGCAGCTGCTTACATTGCTTCCAAAGGCATTGCGGTATATGCGTGGAAAGGTCAGACCGTTGAAGAAGGCGACTGGTGTGTTGAGCAAACCATTCTCAAAGACGGTCAGCCATGGGATGCCAACATGCTGCTGGATGACGGCGGCGACTTGACCAACATGGTGCACAACAAATATCCACAGATGCTGGACAGCATTAACGGCATCACCGAAGAAACCACCACCGGTGTACTGCGTCTGCTGGAAATGCTGGAAGCTGGAAAGCTGAAAGTGCCCGCCATTAACGTCAACGACTCTGTCACCAAAGCCAAAAACGACAACAAGTACGGTTGCCGTCACAGCCTGAACGACGCCATCAAGCGCGGCACTGATATGCTGCTGTCCGGCCGTCACGCGCTGGTAGTCGGTTATGGCGATGTGGGCAAGGGTTCAGCTCAGAGTCTGCGTCAGGAAGGCATGATTGTTAAAATCAGCGAAATTGATCCCATCTGCGCCATGCAGGCGTGTATGGACGGTTTTGAAGTGGTATCCGCCTACATAGACGGCAACAACACCGGCAAACTGGAAGATGTTGACCGCGCTCTGCTGGGCAAAGTGGATCTGATTGTCACCTCCACCGGCAACATTGATGTCTGTGACAAAAATATGTTGCAGGCGCTGAAGTCAGGTGCCGTGGTTTGCAACATCGGTCACTTCGACAATGAAATTGATACCCAGTACATGCGTAACAACTGGACTTGGGAAATGGTTAAACCACAGGTACATAAAGTGTACCGTGCAGATCCTGAAAAGAATGCAGATAACTATCTGTTGCTATTGTCCGAAGGCCGGCTGGTCAATCTTGGCAATGCCACAGGACACCCTTCGCGCATTATGGATGGTTCGTTCGCCAATCAGGTGATTGCACAGATTCACATGTACAAGCAAGGTTTCGCCAAATTGCCGGCCGAACAGAAAAAGCGTCTGCTGCGCGTAGAAGTACTGCCGAAAAAACTCGACGAAGAAGTTGCAGCGCTGATGGTGCAGGGTTTTGGTGGTGTCGTTACCAAGTTGACTAGCTCACAAGCCAAATACATCAACGTTAAAGTAGAAGGCCCTTTCAAGCCGGACAGCTACAAGTACTGATTGTCTAGAGCGGGCTCAGAGCAAAACGTGGCGGGTGTCACACACCAGCCACGCTTACAGGAAATATTATGGACAAACACAACAACGATCCACGCTTTAGTTTTGAATTTTTCCCGCCACGCACTGACGTAGGTGTGGAAAAACTGCGTGATGTGCATCGTGAACTGGCAACTCTGGAACCGGATTTTTTTTCTGTCACTTATGGTGCCGGCGGATCAACCCGGGACGGTACACGCCAGACAGTCACTGCGGTTAAACAGGCGGGCTCAGATGTCGCACCACATTTATCGTTTGGCGGTTCCTCAAAAGAGGACATAGCAAGTTTGTTGATCGATTATAAAAACATGGGCATCAATCGACTGGTTGCCCTGCGTGGTGATATTCCGTCAGGCACTGGTGTTGCTTCACAGTATTTCTATGCTAACGAACTCATCGAGTTTGTGCGCAAAACAACCGGCGATCACTTTCATATTGAAGTGGCCTGTTATCCGGAGATTCATCCCCAGTCCGATTCCTACGACAGCGACCTGAAGTATTTTAAAAACAAAGTTAATGCGGGCGCAGACAGCGCGATCACGCAGTATTTTTATAACCCGGATGCCTACTTCTATTTTGTGGATGCCTGTCGCAAAGCTGGCATCAACATCCCGATTGTGCCAGGCATCATGCCAATCACTAACTTCACCAGCCTGCAGCGCTTCAGCAACAATTGCGGAGCGGAAATCCCGCGCTGGATTCGGCAGCGCTTACAAGCCTATGGCGATGACAGCAACAGCATTCGTGACTTTGGTATCGAAGTTGTGCAGTCACTTTGTGAAAACCTGCTGGCTGGCGGCGCTCCAGGTCTGCACTTTTACACCATGAATCAGACTGAGCCGGTGCGGCAGATCTGGCAACAATTGGGTCTACGCACCCGATAAGGACACGCGTGATGCGACTAAGCCGGCTGTATTGTGAGTCAGACTTGTGTGCAGATGCGTTACTGACCTTGGGTGAGGATCACGCCCACTATCTGGGCAAGGTTTTGCGTGTGAAGCCCGGTCAGAGGCTCGCGCTGTTTAATGGGCGTGACGGCGAGTTCAGCGGCGAAATCATCAGCATCGGCAAGCGAGACCTCCAGGTCAAACTTGGCAGTGCCTGTAATCGACAACCTGAACAACTGCTGCCTGTGCATATTGGCCTGGGTTTGTCGCGAGGCGAGCGGATGGATTATGCCATCCAAAAAGCCACTGAGCTGGGTGTCACTCACGTTACTCCTTTGTTCACCGAGTTCAGCGAAGTTCGGCTGGGCTCTGATCGCGCAGACAAGCGTACTTCGCATTGGCAAAAAGTCGCCATCAGTGCCAGCGAACAATGTGGTCGTTGCACGGTGCCTGAGATCGTCAATCCCATACCGTTAAGCGAGTGGATTTCCCAGGTGCCGAGGGGGCAGGGCTTTACCCTCGATCATACCGGCACTGCGGGCTTTATTGGCGATCGCCCGCCGGTTGTATTTCTGTTGATCGGGCCGGAGGGTGGCACCAGTGACGACGAAAAACAGCTTGCCAACCGTGCAGGATTTACAATGGTGCGTCTGGGCCCACGTGTATTACGCACAGAAACGGCACCTGTTGTAGCGTTAACGGCGTTGCAGTTGCGCTGGGGAGATTTTTAAGCCAAAAAAAAGCGCCCATCTGGGCGCTTTAAAAAATTTCCTTGGGGGAAAACAGTGCCGGCGATGACCGGCACTCACTACTCACAGCAACCAACTTCAATCTTTGGATCAATCTTTAAACTTACTTGGTGAATTCCGGGTAGGCTTCCAGGCCACATTCAGCAATGTCCACGCCCTGATCTTCTTCCTCAGCGGTTACACGCAGACCCATGACGGCTTTCAGTACCATCCACACGATGAAGCTCGCACCAAACACCCAGACGAAGATGGTTGCTGCGCCAACGATCTGGCCAAAGAAGGTAGAGTTGCTATTGGTGATTGGCACCAGCAGCAGACCGAACAGACCACAAGTACCGTGCACAGAAATCGCACCGACCGGGTCGTCAATCTTAATCTTGTCCAGCGCAAGGATACTAAACACAACCAGTACACCACCAATGGCACCAAACAGGGTTGCCTGAAGAGCGGTCGGGGTTGAGGGCTCTGCAGTGATGGCTACCAGACCAGCCAACGCTCCGTTAAGGATCATGGTGAGGTCAGCTTTGCCGAACAGCAGACGTGCTGTCACCATGGCTGCCAAAAGGCCGCCCGCAGCAGCGGCGTTGGTGTTGAGGAATACCACAGCGACGGCGTTCGCGCTGCCAACGTCTGCCAGTTTCAGCACAGAGCCACCGTTGAACCCGAACCATCCCATCCACAGAATGAAGGTACCAAGTGTTGCCAGCGGCAGGTTTGCACCGGGGATGGCTCGTGTGCTGCCATCAGCGCCGTATTTGCCCTTACGAGCGCCCAGCAGGATTACGCCTGCCAGTGCCGCAGAAGCACCTGCCAGATGAACAATGCCTGAGCCGGCAAAATCTACAAACCCGAGATCGCCCAGCGTGTACAAGCCAAATACTGCGTTGCCACCCCATGTCCACGAACCTTCCATCGGGTAGATTACGCCGGTCATAACAACTGCAAACGCCAGAAAGGCCCACAGTTTCATTCGCTCAGCGACAGCACCAGAGACAATTGACATGGCGGTTGCTACAAACACAACCTGGAAGAAGAAATCGGAAGCGTCAGAGTAAACTGCGCCACCGTTAAAACCCTCTTCCGCTTTAGATGCCAATGCCGTTGCAACCAGATCATCGCCGCCGGCAATTCCCGACAGGAAGTACGTGCCGCCGTACATAATCGCGTAACCACACACCAGATACATGGTGCAGGCAATGCCATACAGCGCGATGTTTTTGGTCAGAATTTCAGTTGTATTTTTTGAGCGAACCAGGCCTGCCTCGAGCATCGAGAAGCCTGCTGCCATCCACATAACCAGTGCGCCACACACCAGAAAGTAGAAGGTGTCCATCGCGTACTGCAGTTCAAAAATTTGGTTTTCCACCTTTATTTCCTCCGCTTGAGAGCTAATTCAGCTGCTAGACAGCAGCCTCGCCTGTTTCACCAGTTCTGATTCGGATTACCTGCAGCAGGTCCGATACAAAAATTTTGCCGTCACCAATTTTCCCGGTGTTGGCCGCCTTGGTAATCGCTTCCAGAGTCTGATCAAGCAGGTCATCACTGATTGCTACTTCGATCTTCACCTTAGGGAGGAAATCCACCACATATTCAGCGCCCCGATACAGCTCGGTGTGACCCTTTTGACGCCCGAAACCTTTTACCTCTGTTACTGTGATGCCCTGCACGCCAATCTCTGAAAGCGCCTCTCGGGCATCATCCAGTTTGAAAGGCTTGATAATCGCCGTTACTAACTTCATGTCTTGCTCCTTGTTTTTGACAACATAGGTTCTTAAACCTGCGCGCTTGTTTATACCTGCGCCGCCATTTCAGTGCAGATACACCTGTCAGACTCTATGCACGGCTCATGCCATATTAAATTTATTAATAAATTTCAATAGATTATGAGTTTTTCCGGCAAAAATTGAGCAATTTGACGGTATCGGGGCAAACATGTGGCACCAGATTGGTGCGATTGATGTGAATCCCGCACTTAAGCTGTGCTTCTCAGATCGACTGCGGAAAATATGCTATTGTCGGCACAGCCTGCCAATACGCCAGTCAATCTGTCAGCCCATAAAAGGAGAGTGATAATGCTTAACAAACAGATTCTTGATGATATCGCTGAGCAGATTGGTCGACGCCTGCCTCAGCTGAACGCACTGGGGCAGGATGTCTCAGATAACGTCAAAGGTCTGGTGCAACAAAGCCTTGGAAAGCTTGACCTGGTCACTCGGGAAGAATTTGACGTGCATGTGCGAGCATTGCAACGCGCTGAAGACAAAATTGCCGAGTTGGAAGCCATCGTAAACGAGCTGGAGTCGCGGCTCACCCCTTCAGCGAACGCAACGCAAAGTGCCTGAACGCCGCAGCCTGGGCGACGTGGGCTGCATTGATCGTATACTCACCGTCCAGATCGGCCAATGTTCTGGCCAGCTTGATCATGCGATGACAGGCGCGCGCAGATAGGTGCAGTTTCTCCATACTTTGCCGGATCAGCGTTTCTGCCGCCGGCAATAGCGGACAGAATTCATCCAGACGTTCGGCATCTAACTCGCGATTCAAACAACCCTGTCTGTTGATCTGGCGTTGCCGGCACTGCAGAACCCGTTCACGTAACTGCGCAGAGTCCTCTTCGGTCGTCAGCGGCGGGCGGCGCAGCTCTTCACTGGTCAGACGCCCTATCTCCACATGCACATCAATCCTGTCCAGCAGGGGTCCGGAGATTTTTTCCAGGTAACGTGAAATTCTGTCGGGCGTACAGCGACAAAAGCCACGATCATCACCGGCATAACCACAGGGACAGGGATTCATCGCCGCCACCAGCTGGAAGCGCGCCGGAAAACTCACCCGATGATCGGCACGGCTGATGGTGATGACGCCCGCCTCCAAAGGTTCACGTAAACTTTCCAGCACATGTCGCTTGAACTCGGTCAGCTCATCCAGAAATAAAATGCCGGCATGTGCCAGTGTGACTTCACCCGGGGTAATGTGCCGACCGCCACCCACAATTGCTACCGCGCTGGCCCCATGATGAGGAGCCCGAAAAGGCGGGCACGCCCAATCAGAGGGCTCAAAGCGCAAACCAGCCACCGAGCGCACCGCAGCAACTGCCAGCGCATCCGTTTCGTCAAGCGGCGGCAGCAAACCCGGCATCGCATTAGCCAACAGGGTTTTCCCAGTGCCCGGAGGACCTACCATCAGCATATTGTGGCCGCCAGCTGCCGCAATCAGTAAAGCCCGCTTGGCCAGTATTTGTCCGCGAACAGAACTGATCTCCGTAATCCCGGACATCGTCTGCGTGGGTAATGTCCGCTCCGCCATAGGCTCAAGCGGCTTACCGGTAAAGTGCAGGAATGCGGTACGCAAGTTATCCACACCCACACTGCAGGCGTTTCGTACCATGGTAGCTTCATCGGCGTTGGCGGCAGGTACCATCAAACGACGACCCGCATCACGCGCGGCGATCACGGCAGGCACAACACCTTGCACCGCCCGCACATCACCAGCCAGTGCCAGCTCGCCCAGAATTTCAATATCCACCAGTTTTTTTGCGGGCAACTGCCCAGAGGCGGCCAGAATACTGAGCGCAATGGCCAAGTCATAACGACCGCCACTTTTGGGAATATCTGCAGGCGCCAGATTGATGGTGATTCGACGCGCCGGAAACTCCAGTCCGGCATTGAGGATGGCGCTGCGCACCCGCTCCCGACTTTCTTTAACTGCCGTTTCAGGCAGTCCAACCATATTCAAAGCAGGCAGTCCGTTAGACAAATGGGTTTCGACTGTCACCAAGGGTGCGTCGACGCCTTGATTAGCGCGCGTGTAAACGATGGCAAGTGACATACCTGTCTCCTCCGTGAGAGCTGTCTGCATCACATCCTGTGATGGTTTTAAGGTGTTTTAGTGGCCGATTGCTGAAATAGCAAATCAGATGACTGTCATCAACGGCACGCATCAACGGCACTCATGAATGTCGCGGGTGCTGCACGTTCTCAAATACAGAATTGGCGTTGCCTTGGGATATAATCCGAGCCTTGCTGTCATCGCCCCCTCCAAGGATTCATCTTGTCCGCCAATACACTCAATCCCCGACAAACCGAGGCTGTTCGTTACATCAGCTCACCCCTGCTGGTGCTTGCCGGGGCCGGCAGTGGCAAGACCAGTGTAATCACGCAGAAGATTTCATGGCTGATCAAAGATTGCGGCATCGCGGCGCACAAGATTGTGGCGGTGACCTTCACCAATAAGGCAGCCCGTGAAATGAAAGAGCGGGTCAGTCAGTTACTTAAACATCAAAAAATACCCAAGGAAAACACACGCGGACTCACCATTTCCACCTTCCATCATCTTGGCCTCACCATCATTCGCCATGAGCTTAAACATATCGGCCTCAAAAGTGGATTCTCGATATTCGACGGCCAAGATGCTCTGGCGTTGATCAAAAGCCTGATGATCAAGGCCGAAAACAGCAATGAAGAACAACTGCGCTGGCTGCAGAATCAGATCTCCACATGGAAGAATGATCTGCTGTTACCCGCGCAGGCGATGGACAAAGCTGACGACGAGCAAGCCGTATTAGCTGCCCGCGTTTATGAGGAATACCAACGACACCTGCGCGCCTTTAATGCCGTTGATTTTGACGACCTGATTCTGCTGCCTGTTGTGTTGTTTCAGCAGCAACCCGCGGTGCTGGAGCGCTGGCAGAACCGCGTGCACTACCTGCTGGTGGACGAGTATCAGGACACCAATACCAGTCAGTATCTGCTGGTCAAACTCTTGGTCGGCCCTCGCAATGGCCTGACCGTGGTCGGCGACGATGATCAATCAATTTATGCCTGGCGTGGCGCGCGGCCCGAGAACATGCTGCAGCTTCAGCAAGACTATCTGCATCTGAAGGTTATTAAACTGGAGCAGAACTACCGCTCCAGCAACATTATCCTGCAGGCTGCCAACATGCTGATTGGTAACAATCCGCACCTGTATGAAAAAAAGTTATGGAGCGAACTGGGACTGGGCGAACCTATGCGGGTATTGGCCATGTCGGATCAGGAGGCGGAAGTTGAACGAATTGCCACCGAAATTCTCAGCCTGTGCGTGCAAAAGCAGCTCAAGTTTGGCGACTTTGCCATTCTGTACCGCGGCAACCATCAGGCACGGCAGCTGGAAATCAAACTACAGTCACACCAGATTCCTTACCAGCTCAGTGGTGGTACGTCTTTTTTTTCACGTGCTGAAATCAAAGACATCATGGCCTATCTGCGGTTGCTGATAAATCCCGATGATGACAATGCGTTTTTACGTGTCATCAATACACCGCGCCGCAAAATCGGGCCGTCCATTCTTGAGGGTCTGGCCAGCTACGCTAGTGAGCGCGGCATCAGTCTGTTGTCTGCTTGCCATGAAATGGGTCTGGAGCAATTTCTGGGTACTAAGCAGGTTGAGAAGCTGCGCCGCTTCAGTCACTGGATAAGCAGCGTGGCGGAGAAGTGCCAGCAGGATAACGCGATCAGCAACATCCGCGACATGATCAGTGATATGGACTATGACGGCTGGCTCCATCAGACCAGCACAACACCAAACGCCGCTGAGCGCGCGATGGCCAATGTGCATGTGCTGATTGATTCTTTGGCACGCAGCCTGGAGAACATGGAGGACGATACTGACAGTGCCGTTAACCCGGTAGAAGCGGCGATCAACAAGTTGATTCTTCGCGATATGCTGGAGCGTCAGGAAGAGGAATCCATCGACAATCAGGTACAGCTGATGACGCTGCATGCGGCCAAAGGACTTGAGTTTCCATGGGTTTTTATCATGGGTATGGAAGAAGATCTGTTGCCACATCGCAACAGTATTGACACGGATAGTATTGAGGAAGAACGCCGCCTGGCCTATGTTGGCATCACGCGTGCGCGCCGCGGCCTGATCTTTACGCTGGCTAAAAAGCGCAAACAATACGGCGAAGTCAGCAGCAGTATTCCTAGCCGTTTTTTGGATGAAATTCCGGCAGAGTATCTGGAGTGGGAGGGTCGCGGCGACAGCACGCCTGAACAAAAACAGAAAAAGGGAGAAGCGGCACTAGCCAGTTTGCGGGAATTGCTGGGGGGATGATTGTTATCCCCCCAAGCATTCAATCGGACGGCAATTATTCAGGAATAGACTCATCCAGAATGTACTGCACCATCGCTTTCAGATCATCATCAGAACAGGTAAAACACATGCCTTTTGGTGGCATCACATTGTTGAACCCGCTAATAGTGTGCTCAACCAACACATCAAAACCTTTCTCAAGACGGGCAGACCAGTCTTCCGCATTGCCCATACGCGGGGCACCCGCAGCGCCGCTGTTATGGCAGGCTGCACAGCTTTGTGTATAGGTGCGGGCCGGATCAAAGCCTTCAGTCAACTGTGCCAGCGTCAAGGTTTGTCCCGCTGAGGCAGAACCTGACGCCAACACGGATGCCAGTACCAGACCTGACAACGCAACACCGGTTTTTACAACGTTCTTCAATTTCACGAGAATACCCCTTTAACTTGGCTTATGTTCACAAACGCTTATTTACCACTTTTGCTGCTGACACTATCTGCGGTCAAACATTAACCGCAGATGAATGCCAACACTACTTTCAAACAACTCTTTTTGCGCGTTTATTACTGCGCAGTAACGCCGGACAGATACTGAACAATTTCACCAATCTGCTCATCGGTACAGGTGGCACACATTCCGCGCGCGGGCATCGCATTGATACCGGTAATTGCGTTATTGGTGAGGGTTGCCAGACCCACTTCAGCAACACGAGCCGTCCAATGTGCTGCATCATCACGACGCGGAGCATTTGCCATGCCGGTGTTATGGCACATTGCACAATACTGCTCATAGGTGGCTGATGCGCTGAACTCAGCGGATGCTGTCTGAGCCATCGCAGGTGCTGCAGCACTCGCTGAAGAAGCAGTTGCAGAACTACCCGTTACACAGGCTTCGCCTGCCAGGCAAACGCTGCCTACCGGCGTGACACGCTCGGCAATTAGCTGATCACGGGCAGACTGTGCGAGCGCAGCACTGGCAACGCTCAAACCGACAATCATCAGACTCACTTTAATTACTCGGGACTGCATACCCTTACTGAACATTTTCACGGTTAACTCCTAGGTTTATTTGAGTGCGAGGCATTATATGCGCTGTTTGGGATCGGAGGCAAAACATCAATGCGTGCGAAAAATGCCATCTGCCGACGTATTTGCAGCCTTTGGACTTTCCAGCCAGGGCAATTCAACTGGCAGGTGCCAGTGGGCTTCCCGCGCTTTGGTGATAAACAATTCTATCAGCTGATGTAAGTTGTCCAGCGATAAAGGGATTGCTAAAACCGGCACATGTTGTGCCGCCTTTGTCATGGCATCCGGCATCTGCAAGCCTCGGAACGCCAGCGTCAGACGGTCTGTGCTGACCTGAACCGTCAGTTCGGTAGCCAGGTAGATGCCCTTGCTTGGTTCACCGGGCTTTGCACTCAGCGGTTTGTGTTCGGCCTCTACTTTATCGGCACGCGTTTTGGCCTCCATCGCGCCTTGATGTGACATCTGCAAGACTTCCTGCCAGTACGCGGCCGGTGTTTTATTCAGACCAGACAATTCGGGCAGGCGCGACAAGATCTGCTGCAGCACCAGAATGGTCATACGTCGGGTCATCAACAACGTGACATCATCGATACCGATGCGTTCAGCGTTTACCAGCAGCCGGTCTTCATAAGCACTGAAGTTGATGTTGAGCTTTTTGCTGACAGGGTAGTTGATGTCAGCCGGTTTCTCGCTCATAGGGTTATCCTTTGGTTAAATCACAGGGTTTTATGGCGTTTTCATCTTCGATATTGTTCTTAGATTCAGCAACACCGCAACGGACTCAGCCAACAGCGCCGGCCACGCCTGCCAGATAATGTCATTGATGATCCAAGCGACACTCGACGCCAGCATCAGTATGCGCATTGACCGGTTTTCAAGGTAAAAAAGCGCAAGGGTGGTATTGATCACTGCAAAGGCTGGTAACAGTGACACCAGCCCCTGCCAACTGAAAACGGTCATCAATACAAACGCGGTAACAAAAAAACCGGCAATCACATGTTTGCGCGTAGAGCTGGTCAACAAACCTGAGACCATCGTGCGCGCTGCAGTACAACTCATGGTCAGCGCAGCAGTCCACGCGCCCAGCAAAAGATACATAAGCCCCCACGACACCGCGCCGGCAGCTGACCAGCGGCGGAAAGCCTGTGCATCATAAAGAACATACGAGCGCCACTCGACAGCGATGCCGATGGCGCCGATCAGATAAGCCAGTATCAGCAACAGTGATCACCTCAGTTGTCGGTTTGAAAATCAACGTTGATGACACGCCCTGTGTCAGCACGACGCTGATTTACAGAAAGCTCAGATCAATGGTGCCGCTGTCATGACTGATCAAATCTGCCACCGACTGTTTTTTTGCCTGCGCGGATAAAGCATCCGCTGCTGCCATGTCTACCAGCTTTTGCAGGTTATGAGTCGATAGCAGCTGGAAATAAGCAATACCAAGCGCACCGGCTTCGTTAAGTTGGCGCAAAGCATCGGCGGATAGCTGCCTCAGCGCGCTTTCATCAATCCTGAAGAATCCATTGACTGCTTGCTCCCCGCGATCGGTCTTCAGGGTAATCGGCCAAGGCTGAATCAGATTATGCTGCTGCAGAAGATCGCATACCTGCCGCGTCGGCACCCGGTTCTGCAACACCTGCGCTAAAAAGTCAGCAATCCTCTTAACTGCTTCGGTCAGCGTGCCATCAGCTTCGTAGAAACCCTGCCCGTCATTATCGGTCAGCAGGTGACTGTCCTGATCAAAACAAAGCACCTGCTCGCCGTTTTCCGTGCTGGCCACCGAAAAGGGAAATGCCCGGTAACATGCCGGAATATAGCCGTGCTTCCACAAACCATCAGCGCCGACAAAGAGGTTTTTGCCCTGCTGCAGCCCCTGAACAGCGGCCAGATTAAATTCATTGCCTTGCGGCACAAATGCAACCGGCATGGTCATCACTGCCTTTGGTATTTCCTGAATAACAAGCGTTGCAACGGCGTCATTTGC
>CAMBPO010000010.1 GCA_945869725.1 Klebsiella pneumoniae | reverse complement strand
ATGTCCACAACAGGTACCTCCGGCGCCTCGCCAAGGTGCAGATAATCCAGATTTACCTGCCAGGGCGCGCTGCCATTTACCGGGTAGGCCAAGGTACCGCTGACATCTTGCGACTGTACGGCGAGGACCAACGCCTGGTCCTCACGCCGCAGGTTAAGCGTCAGTTCATCAAAAACCTCACCGGCAACGGTTAACTCACCCAAGGCCAACTCCGCAGTGCCCTGAACATCGCTCAACCAGCCTGACCGCGCCGCTCCTGATTCCTGGCGTGCAGGGTCTGGTGGAAACATGGCAGCCAGCGTCCGCTGCCATTCACCATAGTCAGCACTGGCAACGCTGCCCAGCACCTGAATTCCGATCGCTGAAGGATTAATGCTTCTGACACGTAATCCTTCGGCGGTCGCTCCCAGATAAATCAGCCCACTGACGGGCATATCTTGCGCAAATTCAAGATTCATCTGTGTAACATTTTGCCAGCGCAGATCCAGCGCACTGCCTTGCGGTTTGAATTCCAGAGTGAGATCCAATTGACTGAGCTGATCAGCCGGTTTGCTGAACGGCAGCGGCAACTTTGACTCAACACCCGCCATTTCTGTGGTGATGCTCAATGTCGGGTTACGAGTCCGTGGGGTAGTTGCTGACATCGCAGGCACACTGATGCCTGCCTGATACGCGAGTGTCCCTTCGAATTGAGATAACACCGGAAGAACCGCAGCGGGCAGTCCGCCCCAGGCCGTTAAAGCGCTGATATCTGCGCTGCCTGACCAGCTTAACTCGGTCGACTGCGCGTCTGTGACCAGCGATTCATCGGTGTTCGCAAAACCCGATGAGCGAATAGTGGCAACAATAGGATGATCAAGGACATTGGCCTGCAGGGCTTCACTCTGTAAGCCATTGTCATCAGTGTAGGATAACTGCCCCGACAAGGCTTCTAACTGAAGCTCATATTCAGGGATATACAAGCGGTTATCGGCAAGCGAAAAATTCAGTGCTATATCAGGGCGGGCGTCTTCAATGTTCAGCGGTATGCTCAATTCAAGGGTAATGTCGGTATCACCCTCTGCCTGCCATTGCGAGAAGGTTTGACCCATACTTGCGGTGACAGGCGTTTGTTGCAGGTATTGCAGGGCTTGGGCTGCACTGCCCTTGCCGGAGCCGTTGACGGTCAGCCAGCTCCCCCCGGGAGGATTGGCCCGCAAGGCGCCTGATCCGGAGTCAAGTCTGATGCCGAGGGTACTGCCCGCACTGGCAGACAGATCCACGACGTTGTCACTGATAAGCACAAAGCCGTCAAGTTCTTCAAGTGCCGGCCATGCAGGATCAAATTTCAGTGTGCCGTCTGCCACCTTGTAGAACATCTGTAACGATCGCTCAACGGGCAGTGCGCCACGCTGAACACGGCCACGGAAAATCAATCCACTTCCTGCGCCGTCACCACTCAACACAGCACGATCAACCCAGTTAAGAGCGGGTTGGGCGGCTCTCGGCGCAGTCGCTGCCATGGGCAGGTACGCGGTTTTGCGACTGACATCGGCGGCAAGTGCGCCCAGCTTGAGCTCCAGATCAATGTACGGGTTTTCTCCCAGCTGAATCTCGGTCGCAAACTGACCATGCGCCGTAACAATATCTGACTCAGCAACCAGTATGCCGCTGACCAGTCTTATATTGGCGTCAGCGCCGGTGCGAACTCTGAAACCCACCCGACCATTTACATGGTTGTAATCCCAGATCTGATCAAAAAGTCTTGGTACATGCATGGAGACATCTGAGCTGTCGACTTCAACAAAACCCTCGCCCAGCCCTTCGCTGGCATCAAATTCCATCTCCGCGTAACCACCGACCCCCCAGAAAGAGGGCACTCCGCGGAAAGAGCTCAGTGCCCCCTGCTCAATATTGCTTGTCAATTTTGCCTTGGCCAGCGCCCCATCACTGAAATCAGCCCGTAGGGCAAGATTGAGCAGTCGCCCGCGCGGATTAAAACCGACAACCTCAGTGGTCAACCGCTGAGTCACTGGCAGCGCCTGAACAATCCGCGAAAGAATGCCAACTTCAATCACATCAGCCCGAAAGTTCAACACACTGCCGGGCTCATAACTGAAGGATATATCGCCAACCGGCCACTGCTGACCGTCCATCTCAAAAACCAGATCGTCGGAGTAACCCTCCCAGAATTCTGCTTCCGGCCCGCGACGCAGATGCAGACCTGACACTTGCAAATTACTAAACTGCAGAGGCTTGTCAATCTTGTCCGAGGCCAGTTCGAGATTGCCCTGCGCACTCAGCACGAGGTCAGTCAGGTTTCCAGAGACTATCTCAGCCCATACCTCGGCCTGCATAACAGCCGATTGCAAATCCAATCCGGTTGATGGATTCCCCTCAATTTTGATGATACTGGACAGGGGAGGGACAAAATGCTGGTAGTCGGCTTGCGGCAGATTCACATACAGATCGCCCTGCAGGCTGTTCAGACTAGCGCCACTGACAGCCACACGCACTTCAAACTCATCATCAGAATCTTCCGGAGTCGCGTTTGCATTCAGCAAATGCACGCCGTCCTGACTTTGAAAATCAAGTTGTGACACCTCAATGCGAGCACTTTCACCAGAAAGATCAGTAAAGTTGAGCTGAGTATCACTCATGGAAAATCGCGCCAGTCGCGTCAGCAACTGAAACAACACTTCCGGGGCAGCAACGGGGCCATCAGCATTCAGGCCAGCCAACACCCAGGCGCCGCTTTCGTGCTGATTAAAGTCAATATCCAGAGAGTCCACGGATGTGTTGCCTACCACCAGTCGCCGCTGGCGCAGACTCTCTGTCAAAGATGGGGAAACTGTTACACGCCGCAGTGTCAATCCGGCTGGCTGCCCCAGGCTGACATCTTCCAGCACAAACCGCGGGGTAAATTGCAGCCATTCGCCTGACAGTCGTCCGATACGTACCGCCACGCCAAGTTCGGAGCTGAGCCGCTGTTCCAGCCAGTCTTTATACTCAGCCACCTGCGGGGTCATTTGTCGACCGATGCTGACGTACAGGGCAAGGCACACCAGCGATATCATCAGCAGTGTAATCGATGCACGCAGTAGCATTGCAAACAACGCTCGCAATTTCCGCAGAATCATAAGTGCCTGTTAAAACAGAACAACGTCGTATTGTTCCTGAGTATACATAGGTTCCACCTGGAACCGGATAGTTTTACCGGTCAGTACCTCCAGATCAGCGAGCGTGCTGGATTCTTCGTCCAACAGACGATCGACAACCACCTGCGATGCCAACACCATCAACTCATCATTTTCATAAACACGCGCAACGCGGACGATCTCACGAAAAATTTCATAACAGATCGTTTCGGGCGTTTTAAGACGGGCACGACCTTCGCATACCGGACAGGCGCTGCATAAAATCTGACCCAGACTTTCGCGCGTGCGCTTGCGCGTCATTTCTACCAGACCCAGCTCGGAAATACCGGTCACCATCGTGCGGGCATGATCTTTCTCCAGCGCCTTGATCAGCGTTCGCAGCACCTGACGCTGGTGTTCAGGATCATCCATATCAATAAAATCGAGAATAATAATACCGCCCAGATTGCGGATCCGCAGCTGACGGGCGATGGAAGTCGCCGCCTCCAGATTGGTTTTGAGCACCGTTTCAGCGTGACTCTTGGTGCCTAAAAACGCACCGGTATTCACATCAATGGTTGTCATTGCCTCGGTCTGATCAATGATCAGATCACCGCCAGATTTCAGTTTTACCTGGCGGCCGAGCGCTTTATCTATTTCATCATCAATACCATAGAGGTCAAAGATCGGCCGCTCACCAGAGTAAAGCTCCAGCCGATCACGAAAATCCGGGATGAAGTCTTGAATGAAACCAGAGATCTCATCAAACGCCTCCTGCGCATCCACGCGAATCTTTTCGATACCCGGCGTAATCAGATCCCTCACAGCACGCAAATACAGCGGCAAATCGCGGTACAGCACTCTGATATCCTTACTCTTTCCAATTCTGCGCTCGACTGCCGCCCACAACTTGCGCAAAAAGCGGATGTCTTCGAGCAACTCGTTCTCACTGGCCCCCTCTGCAGCGGTGCGAATAATAAATCCGCCGCGATCCTGCATGGATTCTGCCATCAGGCATTGTTCGAGCAGCGCCTGCAATCGATTGCGTTCTTCTTCATTTTCCAGTCGTTGTGATATACCGATATGCAGATTGCGCGGCAGGAATACCAGATGACGTGACGGTAATGTCAGATGCGTTGTGAGTCTGGCGCCTTTGGTGCCGATGGGGTCTTTGGCCACCTGCACCACAATCAATTGGCCTTCGCGTAAAAGGGTATTGATGTCTACGGTCTCGCCGCCATCGCGCACTTCCAGCCCGTCAACTCCAATGGGCGCGATATCCGCACTGTGTAAAAAAGCCGCCCGCTCCAGTCCGATATCAACAAACGCTGCTTCCATACCCGGCATAACACGGACCACTTTGCCAAGATAGATATCGCCGACATAGCCGCTGCGGCTGCGCCGTTCTAGATAAATTTCCTGCAACAAACCGTTCTCGATCAACGCAAGTCTGGTCTCACGCGGTGTCACATTGATCAGTATCTCTTCACTCAATCAATGCACTCCTGTCCAAAGCGGTTGGTATACCAAACATACGTAACAGTCTGGCGGTCTCGAAAATGGGCAAGCCCACGACACCACTGTAACTGCCTTGCAAAGACTCAATGAACAAAGCGCCCAAGCCCTGCACAGCATACGCACCGGCTTTGCCTTGCGGTTCGCCGCTGCGCCAGTAGGCAGCGATTTCAGCCGCAGACAGCGACCTGAACTTAACTTTGGTGCGCGATAACTCCAGCGCTGACTGCTCACCGCGGCATACACATACAGCTGACATCACTTCATGTTCGCGCCCAGAAAGCAGGCTCAACATTCGATGCGCATCCTGCTCATCTAGCGGCTTTCCAAGAATGTGTTCCTCTACAACAACAATCGTATCGGCCCCTAGCACTGCACGATCGAGGGTAACGCGAGCATCACTGGCTACCGCAGCGGCCTTGGCTCTAGCGAGTCGACACACATATTGGACAGGCGTTTCGCCAGCAATCACTCGTTCATCAATATCATGAATGACCACATCAAAGCTGACACCAACCTGTGTCAGCAACTCTCGGCGCCGCGGGGAAGCCGAGGCCAAAATCAGCGAGCCGGGTGCTAGATTCATGAGGATTGCCCACGCAGATCAATGGACATCAAAACTACGCCGCAGTTGACGGAGCAGCAGGAACAACCAGGGCCAGACGAAGGCGCTGGACAAAGCACCCAGCAGAAAAAACATGCCTTCCTGCGCGGTTTCACCGGTTATCACCTTGATCCAGTACGTTGCCGTCATCACCAGCCCCACCAAAGCCAGAATAATCCCGCTTTGTTGCCCCGATGAAAACAGTCGCACACGCTGATGCAGACTCAACGTGATATAGGCAAGTATGGTGAAGGTGAGTGCGTGAATACCAAGCATGGAACCTTCCAGAATGTCGGTAAAAATGCCAGCCATCCATGCGGAACCGATGCCGACCCGGTACGGAAGCGCCATAACCCAGTAGATCAGCACCAGCATCACCCATTGAGGACGGTAGTGCATCGCCCATTCGGGGAATGGAACAATGGCCAGCAGGTATGCGACCAGAAAACTCAGCAGAATAACCCAGATTGCATTGGCCTTAGGTATCATTGAATGCCCCCCGCAGTATCTTGTGCTGCCGACCCAGCAACAGGGTTCGATGCGGGCGCTGGCTCTGCATCGATTTGCGACGCTGGCTGCGATTCTGGCTGTGATTCTGCAGCCGCAGGGGAGAAATCCTCGGGCAAATTGGTGACCGGTACGTCCTCAACAACGTCGGTCGTTGCATCAAAAATCATCGCCGGCCCGACAATGGCTTCATCATCAGGAATCACCAGCATGACATGACGGGTTCTATCCATCTGCGCAAGCGGACGCGCACGGATCTGCGCAAATGGCTGCCCAGGATCGTGAATGATACTGGTCACTTCTGCCACCGGGTAATCCTTTGGAAAGCGCTGACCAAGACCTGAGCTGACCAACAGATCACCCACCGAAATATCAGCTGTGTCGGGAACAAATTCGAGCTCAAGCTCAGGCGCATCACCACGACTGCCCCGCGCGATGGTCCGCTCACCGTTACGATTGACCTGCACCGGCGTGCCGTGCCGCGAATCCGTGATCAACAGCACCCAGCTGGTCAAGGGCAGCACCTCTTCCACCTGCCCCATCAATCCATGGGCATCCAACATGGCCTGACCCTCAATGACACCATTTTGCGCTCCACGGTTGATAAGCACACGCCGAGACCCGGGATCATTGGAGACATTAATGATCTCTGCTGTCATCACCCGTCCCTGAACAGCCTGCGAAGCCTCCTGCAACTCACGCAAGCGGCTGTTTTCGCTTGCCAGACCCGCAAGCAGCTGCAGTTCACGCTGGGCAAACAACAATTGCTGGCGTAACTGCGTGTTCTCCTCGAGCAGATCGCGCTGCGACACAAAAACGTCATCGATCCAGAAAGACATGCGCGTGGGGATATCAGCAAGCCAATAAACAGGGGTAGTCAGGTAAGCGACGGAATACCGCACACGGTCCAGATAATCGTACCGGCTATCCATGTACAAAAGTGACATGGCCAGTGCCAGAAAGGCCACCAGCCGGTATTCAAGCGACACCCCTTTGATGAATAAGGTTTTAATATCATAACCTCTGGCTATCCGGAATTATTCCAGGGTCAGCGCATCCATCTCGTTAGAATCCATTAATTCCATGGCCTTGCCACCACCACGGGCGACACAGGTTAATGGATCATCCGCCACAATGACCGGCAGACCGGTCTCCATAGACAACAACTTATCCAGATCTTTTAACAACGCGCCTCCACCGGTGAGCACCATGCCACTCTCCGCGATATCGGACGCAAGCTCAGGGGGTGACTGCTCCAGAGCGCTTTTAACCGCCTGTACAATCGCCGAGAGCGGCTCCTGCAGCGCTTCCAGAATCTCGTCGCTGTTAAGTGTAAAGCTGCGCGGCACACCTTCAGCCAGATTGCGTCCTCGCACATCGATCTCACGCAGCACACCTTCAGAGGGATAGGCGCAGCCGATTTCCTTCTTGATACGTTCAGCTGTGGCATCACCGATCAGACTGCCATAGTTACGGCGAACGTGCGTAATGATCGCCTCATCGAACCGGTCACCGCCGATACGTAGTGAGTCTGCATAAACAATGCCGTTCAGGGAGATGATGGCAATCTCTGTTGTGCCACCACCAATGTCTACCACCATCGATCCGCTGGGTTTTTCAACCGGCAGACCGGCACCGATCGCAGCCGCCATAGGCTCCTCGATCAACCGTACCTCACGCGCTCCGGCGCTGATCACCGATTCGCGGATCGCACGGCGCTCAACCTGTGTTGATTTACACGGCACACACACCAATACACGCGGGCTGGGAGGGAAAAAGCTGTTTTCGTGCACTTTGCTGATAAAGTGCTGCAGCATTTTTTCAGTTACCTGAAAGTCGGCGATCACACCATCTTTCATAGGGCGGATCGCGGTGATGTTGCCGGGCGTACGGCCCAGCATACGCTTGGCATCGGCCCCTACCGCGGTGACTGTCTTTTGCCCGTTGTGACTGCGGATAGCCACAACTGACGGCTCATTCAATACTATCCCAACACCTCTGACATAGATCAGGGTATTGGCCGTGCCCAAATCGATGGCGAGATCGTTTGAGAACATTCCTCTGATTTTTTTGAACATTAAATTCCTGCTACCTTATCAATCGTAAGCGATCCGACCGGCGGATCACCGCGTCCGCTACGTGAAGCAGACAAAAAATTCTTGCGACAGTTCCCCCGGGCAGACGGGCAAAGGACAAATAATTGCTCGAACCCGGCTAACCAGTGCATGACTGGTTGCTCAGTGACTGACTGTATTTTCGCTGATGTGGCAGGGAACGATCGTAAACCTGGAAGGAAACTGTTGCCTGTAACCAGCCATAATCCCGTATAATCATGGCCTTTGCAGCTATTGGATACGCACTCTAACAACGCTTATCTGTTAGGGCAAGCATCAAAAACAATCCGGCACAGAGCCCAATTTTGATCTCTGTGAAGGCTGGCATTATTGCATACTCCGGGAGCCCTTGAATGGTTTTAGATAAGAACGATGTGGAAAAAATTGCTCATCTTGCCAGACTGCAGATCAATGACTCGGACATCGTCGAAGTTGCCCAGCGCATCTCCAACATTCTTGGAATGATCGACCAGATGCAAAGTGTCAATACCTTCGCGGTTAGTGCGATGGCGCACCCGTTTGATGCAGGCCAGCGCCTGCGCGCAGATCAGATCACCGAAACCAACCAGCGCGATTATTACCAAAAGTTAGCACCTTCCACCCAAGATGGTTTGTATCTGGTGCCCAAGGTCATTGAATAAGTTTCGAATACACCATCGATCCTGAAACAGGGTCAGGCAAGGAATCAAGCGCATATGTTAAGTAAAACCGTAGCTGAGTTGGCGGGCGCGCTGACCCGCAAAGAGGTCTCTGCCAGAGAACTAACCCAGGCCTATCTGGACAAAATTCATCAATTGAATCCCGCGTTAAACGCCTATGTCACCATCACCGCTGAGCAGGCGCTGGCGCAAGCTGATGCCGCCGACCGCAGACGCTCGCAAGGCAATGCAGGCCCGCTCACCGGCATTCCGATTGCTCACAAAGACATATTCTGCACCCGGGGCGTGTTGACAGCGTGCGGATCGCGCATGCTGCACAACTTTATTGCACCCTACGACGCCACCGTCGTGGAGCGCCTGGGGCAGGCTGGCGCCATCATGCTGGGCAAAACCAACATGGATGAGTTCGCCATGGGGTCGTCCAATGAAACCAGCTGGTTTGGCCCGGTTCGCAATCCCTGGGATCACGCCCGTGTGCCCGGCGGCTCGTCTGGGGGCTCGGCCGCGGCCGTTGCCGCGGGGTTATGCGCCATGGCTACCGGCACTGACACCGGCGGCTCCATTCGCCAGCCCGCATCATTTTGCGGCCTTACCGGATTAAAACCGACTTATGGCCGCGTCTCGCGCTGGGGCATGATTGCGTTTGCGTCAAGCCTTGATCAGGCAGGCCCGTTAACGCGTAGCGCTGAAGATGCCGCACTGATGATGAATGCCATCGCCGGCACGGATTTGCGTGATTCAACCTGCCTTGAGTTGGCGTTTGAAGATTTCACGGCGAAATTGAATGAACCGCTGGCAGGTTTGCGTATCGGACTGCCGCGCGAACATTTTACAAAGGATCTCAATCCTGCTGTGCAGACCATTCTGCAAAACGCAATTCGCACCCTGGAATCGCTGGGTGCCAGTTTCAAAGAAGTCTCGTTGCCCAATAACTATCTGTCGGTTCCGGCCTATTACGTCATTGCACCTGCAGAAGCATCCGCCAACTTGTCGCGCTTTGATGGCGTGAGATTTGGTTACCGCTGTGAAAACCCAGACAACCTCGAAGACCTTTACAAACGCAGCCGCGGCGAAGGCTTTGGTGACGAGGTTAAGCGCCGCATCATGGTTGGCACTTATGCATTGTCTGCAGGTTATTACGATGCCTACTACATCAAGGCGCAAAAAATACGTCGCCTGATCAAACAGGATTTTGATCTTGCTTTTAACGACGTGGATCTGATTCTTGGCCCGACATCACCACACACGGCTTTTAAACTCGGTGAAAAAGTCAGTGACCCGGTGACGATGTATCTCGAAGATATCTACACTATTGCGGTGAATCTTGCTGGCTTGCCGGGCATGTCCTTACCAGCAGGCATGTTAAACGGATTACCGATTGGCATGCAGTTGGTTGGCCCCTCACTGTCAGAATCACGCTTGTTGAACGTAGCACACCAGTTCCAGATGAATACAGACTGGCACTCACAGCGACCGGAGGTATAAACAATGAGCTGGGAAACTGTGATAGGACTGGAAGTACACGTCCAGCTTGCAACTAAAAGCAAGCTGTTCTCGGGCAGCGCCACAGAGTTTGGTGCCGCCCCCAATACACAAGCAAGTATCTACGATCTTGCGCTGCCCGGCACACTGCCGGTCATGAACGAAGAAGTACTGCGCATGGCCGTGAGTTTTGGCCTGGCTGTTGATGCTGAAATTGGCAAACGCTCAGTTTTTGACCGAAAGAATTATTTTTATCCGGATCTGCCAAAAGGCTATCAGATTACACAACTCGAATTCCCAACAGTGGGTCGTGGCTCATTAAAAATTCAGCTGGAAGATGGCTGCGAAAAAGTCATAGGCATCACTCGCGCGCATATCGAGGAGGACGCTGGTAAATCCTTGCACGAAGATTTTCAGGGCATGTCTGGTATTGACCTCAACCGTGCTGGCACGCCGTTGTTGGAAATTGTCTCCGACCCGGATTTGCGCAATGCCAAAGAAGCCGTGGCTTACCTGAAAAAGTTGCACTCTATTATTTTGTATCTCGGCATTTCCGACGGCAACATGTCACAGGGTTCCATGCGCTGTGACGCCAACGTCTCTGTGCGAAAAAAAGGTGCCACAGAATTTGGGACCCGCGCCGAAATTAAAAACGTCAACTCTTTCCGGTTTGTCGAAAAGGCCATTAACTACGAGGTACAGCGCCAGATCGAACTGATTGAGGATGGCGGCCGTGTTGTGCAGGAAACCCGCCTGTATGACTCAGACAAAGACGAAACCCGTTCTATGCGCAGCAAAGAAGTCGCCAATGACTACCGCTACTTTCCAGAGCCGGATTTGTTGCCGGTCATCATTGACGATGAGTACATCGCGGCGGTGCGAGCCACGTTGCCAGAGCTACCCGGCGCACGTTGCCTGCGCTTTGTAAGCCAGTACAGCCTGAGTGAGTACGATGCCGACGTGCTGACCAGCAGCCGCAACATGGCTGACTATTTTGAGGAAGTCGCACGTTTGTGTGGTGATGCAAAACTGTCAGCCAATTGGGTCACCGCAGACCTGCTGGGCCTGCTGAATAAAAACGATCTGGATATTAACTCTTCGCCGATCAAACCTGCACAACTGGGCACCATGATCAGTCGCATCAAAGACAACACTATTTCCGGAAAACTTGCCAAAACCGTTTTCGAAGCATTGGCTGAAGGCGAATCTGACGTTGATCAGATTATCGAAGCACGCGGACTCAAGCAGGTGACCGACACCGGCGCTATCGAGAAACTGGTGGATGACGTCATCGCCAGCAACCCGGATCAGGTAGCGCAGTACCGCGCGGGCAAAGACGCTGTGTTTGGATTTTTTGTTGGTCAGGCTATGAAGATCTCCAAAGGCAAAGCGAATCCTGCACAGTTGAACGAATTGCTGCGCAACAAGTTAAAGGCAGAGTAGTCACCATGATTGAAGATAAAAAAATTGGCAAGGAGCGCACACAGCCTGCAGTGCGCAACGAGGAGTGGAGCGACGAGCGCATTCGGGCGTTTCTAACACTGCTGCCGCCGGAGGGCACGCCAGCCGATTATCACTTGTTGCAGAAAGCCTATCGGGGAATGTTGCCTGATCAGTTTGAGCGTTTTGTGGCGTTTTTTGAAGAAGCCGGGCATGACATCAATGTGCGTCTGAGCAATAGCAGTACGTTTCTGGATCATGTGAATCAACATCGCAGTTCTGGTGCTTACCAGGATATTCTCAGGCAAGCGGGGGCGCTGTCAGGTAAAAACTGAGTGTGTTTTCTCACACCACTTTTCATACAATGCAACACAAGTAAGTTCAGAGAGCGAACCAATCAGGCCGCGCTGATCTAGTGACGGGGCGCCCGAAAAAGCGGGAGCACTGTCCGACTTCGCAAGGCGCACAGCGCCTGCGGAGGAGTTGCGCACCGCCGGGTGCCCACTAAAAGTATGCGGCCGCTCCGGCGCGGCGCTACTATCAATTTATCTCAGCCCTGCTACGCGCATTTCTGTCTTGTCAGCCATTCAGCCCTTCGAGCCATTTCAGCAAAAAAGCTTACCGACGCGGACGCGGCTTTCCACCACCACTACGCCCCTGCCCAGGACGCGACGACCCACCACTGCGCGCAGGCTTCGACTCATCCTTGAAATGCGTCGGCCGACTGAACGGCGGCGGATCCACCAACAAAGACGCATCCGGATACACACAAGGTAACTTCTGCCCAAGAGTCTTCTCGATGTTTGGCAACAAAAACGAATCTTCCTCACATGCAAAACTGATCGAGGTGCCCACCGAGCCAGCGCGGCCCGTACGACCAATACGATGCACATAATCCTCAGGCTCTTCCGGCAGACTGTAGTTAATGACATGTGTCACATCATCAATGTGCAAACCCCGACCCGCAACATCGGTAGCCACCAACACCTTGATAGTGCCATCACGGAATTCCTCCAGCGTGCGCACGCGCTTGTTCTGGGCAATTTCACCCGACAACAAACCACAGCTGACGCCATGACGATACAGATTGTCGGCCAACTTGCGCACCTGATCGCGGCGATTGTTAAACACAATCACACGATCAGAACCCTCAGCGGCGATCAGGTTATACAACAATTTGTACTTGTCATCGGTGGTGACCAGATACACCAGTTGCTCGACGTTGTCTGTCGCCACCCGCTCCGGCTGAATCTCGATCATGATCGGATCCATCGCCCATCGTGAGGTCAGTTCAATGATTTCCGGCGTAAACGTCGCGCTGAACAACAGTGTCTGACGACAATCCTTGTGTGGAGTGCGCGACACAATGGTGCGCACTTGCGGAATAAATCCCATATCCAGCATGCGGTCTGCTTCATCGATAACCAACAACTCCACCAACCCAAGGTAGAGGTGATCCTGCTGCAGGAAATCAATCAGACGACCGGGTGTTGCCACCACAATATCAACCGGACGTTTGTCCACCTGGCGCAATTGTTTTTGATAATCTTCGCCGCCCACCAGCGTCACCACATGTAAATCGGTGTGTTTGGTCAGGTTGGCGGCATCACTGGCAATCTGCATCACCAGTTCGCGTGTCGGCGCCAACACAATCGCGCGCGGCTCCCCGATGTAACGAGTGTCCTGCATCGGATTTTTCAACAGGTCATTGATGATGGTAATCAGGAATGCAGCCGTTTTGCCGGTACCGGTCTGGGCTTTGCCAGTGACGTCGTATCCGCGCAATGTATAACGCAGACTCTGCGCCTGAATGGGGGTGCAGAACTCATAACCGAGATCGGAAATTGCTTTTTCAAGCGCTGGTTCAAGATTAAAGCTGCTGAATTGAACTTTGGTTGGCATCACTGTCAATGCGACTGGTGGCAACACGTCTGCAGATAAATCAGTCTTCGGCTCTGACACAGAGTCTTGCGCCGTTTCTGGCTCTGCTTCAGGCTCAGCCACAGGCTCCGGCACAGATACAAGTTCCGGCTCGACTACTGGCACAGCGGTTTCAATGGGAGAGGTCTCTGGCTCTGGCTCTGGCTCTGGCTCTGGCTCTGGCTCTGGCTCTGGCTCTGGCTCTTGCTCTGGCTCTGGCTCTTGCTCCGGCTCCGGCTCCGGCTCTGGTTCTTGTTCTGGTTCAAGCGCGGGTTCAATTGCATTTTGTGATACGGATACCTGTTCAGTTAACGGCGTGGGTTCTGGCTCTGCTGTCAACTCCTGTTGCGCAGGAAGCTCCGGCAAATCTGTGTCGGGATTTGAGACCGGTTGAATGTCTAAAACTGCTTGCTGTGCATTTTCTTCCGTTTTTTGCATCTAACGTTGCCTTTTTATCGCTGATTTATCGCTGAATAGTCTGGTAAGTCGCGCCCGCATCATAGCGCCTGTGTGTCAGGCGCATCAAGCGCGGCAGACTGATGGCGCTGCCTGCAGACCGGACAAGCCGGATCCCTTGGCAAACGCAGTTCGCGCCACAAACTGCTGAACGCGTCGAATAATAATAATCTGCCACAAAGATCCTGCCCAAGACCGGTCAGCACCTTGATTGCTTCCAATGCCTGCATGCTTCCGATAACACCGACCAGTGGCGCCAGCACACCGTTGCGGGCACAGCTCATCTGCTCATCGTCGCCTGCACGGTAAAGACATTGATAACACGGGCTATGCGCCCTGCGGGAGTCAAATACAGCGACCTGGCCTTCCAGCCTGATAGCCGCTCCAGAGACCAGCGGCACACCGGCATTAACACAAGCCTGATTGATAACAAACCGGGTATTGAAGTTGTCACAGGCATCCACGACCAGGTCCACACCACCCGCCAGCAGTTTTGCCAGCGAAGATTCATCCAAGCGCTGCTGTAGCGCTGTAATACGAGTATCGTGATTAAGTGCGCTCAGGGTCGCCGCGGCAGACTCAACTTTGCTGCCCCCCACGGCTTGTTCAGTATGCACGATTTGACGCTGCAGATTGCTAAGATCAACCAGATCATCATCAACCAGAATCAAGTGTCCGACACCAGCCGCTGCCAGATACATCGACACCGGACTGCCCAGACCTCCCAATCCGACAATCAGCACCGTTGCCGACAACAAACGCTGTTGCCCTTCGATATCTAAGGCCGGCAACATAATCTGCCTGCTGTAGCGCAGCAGTTGTTTGTCATTCATGGCCATCAACCTCCGGCTTTTTGCCCATGGTAACTCTGTCTTGCCCGCCAATATCCTGCAGGGTCTTGATTATGGTGAAGCCCGAAACCTGCAGCATCTCGCGCACCGCGGCCCCTTGATTATAACCATGCTCGAACAACACCCAACCGCCGTCGCTCAGATATAAAAAAGCCTGGGTGCTGAGCGTGCGCAGATCGCTGAGGCCGTTGTCGGCTGCCCGCAGCGCTGACAGGGGTTCAAAGCGTAAATCACCCGCTGTCAGGTGCGGATCGTCAGCATCGATGTACGGCGGATTGCTGACCAAAATGTGCGGCTGTAACGCCTCTGGCAAGGCATTACACCAGTCTCCTTTGAAAAATTCGACGTGATCCAAATGATTCAACCGCGCATTTTTGCGCGCAACCGTCAAGGCTGCGTCACTAGAATCAACAGCGATGATGCGCCAATCAGGTCGCTCACTCGCGATCGCGAGGGCGATGGCTCCGCTACCGGTTCCGAGATCAGCGACAATTCTAAACTGGTCGTTGCCAGCCAGGGCCAGCACCTGTTCTACCAGCACTTCAGTGTCGGCGCGTGGAATCAGCACATCCGGTGTCACGCTCAGATCCAGTGTCCAGAAACCGCGTGTTCCGGTGATATAAGCGACCGGCTCGCCGATCTTGCGGCGCGCCACAACCTGCTGATACTGCTCACATTGCGCCTGTGACAGCAGTAATTCGGCGTGTGTCAGCAGGCGTGTGCGTGTGCAATCAAGCACATGCATCATTAACCACTCGGCGTCAACGCGGGGAGCATCAAGCGACTGCAACTCATCAAGCGCCCAATCGATTGCTTGCTGCAGCGTCTGCGACATCAACTCAGGCCGCCAGTTCAGCGAGCTGATCAGCCTGGTATTCCTGAATCAGCGGTAGAATCACTGCATCAAGCTCGCCTTCCATGACCTCATCAAGCTTGTAGATGGTCAGGTTGATACGATGATCAGTCACACGTCCCTGCGGGTAATTATAGGTACGGATTCTTTCAGAGCGGTCACCTGAACCAACCAGCAGCCTTCGTGCATCAGACTGTTGCTTATCCGCTGCTGCCTGCTGCATATCGTTCAGACGGGCATGCAGCAGTGACATGGCCCGCGCACGGTTCTTGTGCTGGGAGCGCTCTTCCTGGCACTCAACCACCAGTCCGCTGGGAATGTGCACAATGCGAATCGCGGAATCCGTCTTGTTGATGTGTTGCCCTCCAGCTCCGCTGGCTCGGAACGTGTCTACACGCAAATCCGCTTTGTTGATTTCAATCTCTGCCAGCTCGTCCGAGGCGGGCAGGATAGCAACGGTGCACGCAGAGGTATGGATACGTCCCTGAGTTTCAGTATCAGGCACACGCTGTACCCGGTGCGCGCCGGATTCGAATTTGAGTTGCCCGAATACCTGACGGCCTTCAACGCGGGTGATGATCTCTTTATAACCTCCATGCTCTCCGGGACGCTCGCTGATTACCTCAAGACGCCAGCCCTGACGCTCAGCGTATCTCGAGTACATGCGAAACAGATCGCCGGCAAAAATTGCTGCCTCATCGCCACCAGTACCCGCCCGGATCTCCAGAAACACATTCATGCTGTCCTTTTCATCTTTGGGCAGCAACAACTTCTGCAGTGATAACTCGAGCGTCTCTAACTGGTCACGCAGTGATTTGTACTCTTCCTCGGCCATCTCACGCATGTCCGGATCACTGTCCTTTAACATCTCCTGCGCCAGCGAGAAGTCTGCAGTTGCACCCAGGTAGCGTTTGAACTCCAGCACAATGGGCTCAAGATCGGAAAATTCGCGGGATAGATTCCGAAATTTTTCCTGATCTGAGATAGTCTCCGCATCACTGAGCATCGCTTCCAGCTCCTGGCAGCGGTCCGCCAGCAACTCAAGTTTCTGATGAATCGACTCTTTCATTCACTGTTTCCTGCAGGTTTGTCACCGGCACTGGCGGGTGTATCGTCGGGCTGGACGTTGGTTAATTCAAACAACTCCTGCGTCAGGCGCACCAGATCGTCTCGCCCTTCTGCACTGGCTCTTTTCATTTGCACACTGGGTGCATGAGTGAGTTTGTTGGTGATTGCTCGTGCCAGTGCTTCCAGCGCTTTGTCTGCCGGCACACCTCGTTCCAGAGACTTGACCGCTTTTTCCAGTTCGGTCTGGCGGATGGCATCGGCTTTTTCACGAAACGCCTTGAGTGTGGCTACCGCGTTCAGCGCGCGCAATTGACTCAGGTATTCTTCAACACCACGCTCAATGATGGCACTGGCCTGCTGGGCCGCCAGTTCACGACTTTTGACGTTATCGTCAATCACATCTCGGATATCGTCGATGCTGTATAGATAGGCATCGCTGATCTCACCCACTTCCGGCTCGATATCGCGCGGCACTGCCAGATCAACCAATAACATGGGTTTATGGCGACGTTTTTTGATAGCGCGCTCAACTGCGCCTTTGCCGAGCAGCGGCAACTGGCTATTGGTTGACGACACCACAATATCGGCATGAATCAACTCATCGGGGATATCAGACAGCAGCACGCCGCGAGCGCCAAATTTCTCCCCCAGTGTGACTGCGTTTTGCAGTGTCCGGTTGGCAACAACAATGCTTTTAACACCCTTGTCCGAGAGGTGGCGCGCGACCAGTTCGATGGTATGCCCCGCACCGATCAACAGCGCGTGCAAGGAACCGAGATTGGAGAATATCTGTTCAGCCAGTGTAACGGCTGCATACGCCACCGACACTGGGTTTTCGCCAATGGCTGTATCGGTGCGCACTTCTTTGGCGATTGAAAAAGCATCCTGAAATGCCCGGCCCAACTGCGCTTTGGCAACACCCAGCTCTTTGGCAACTGCATAAGCGGATTTAATCTGTCCAAGAATCTGCGGTTCACCAAGCACCATCGAATCAAGTCCGCAGGCAACCCGCATCAGATGTCGGATCACATCTTCGTGCCAATGAAAATAACTGCAACTCTGTAACTCTGACTCACTGATACCGTGGTATTCGCTGAGCCATCCCAACAACTTTAGTTGAGCCGCACCCAGCAAAACCGGGTCATCAATGGCGTTTGCGTCTTCGTCATCCGTCTGACCGGCACTAAAATCCAGGTCGATATACAGCTCGGTTCGATTACAGGTGGAAACGATCACAGCTTCACGCACATGCTCCAGGGTTACAACCTTGTGCATGGCATCCGCCATGGTTTCCGGCGGAAACGCAACCTGCTCGCGTAGCGCAACATTTGCCGTATTGTGATTGATGCCGAGCAGAACCAGCGCCATGAACCAGCCTTCAAACGTGACCAGAAGAGTCGGCTTCTTTGGAAGCCTTGTGTAAAAAGTGCGCCATCTTACTAAAAACTGCGTGCGCTTGCCTGCACTTATATTTCAACGACACTTTGCTTACAGATATTATGCACGGCCAGCGGTCTCTGCTGTAGTCTTGCCATAGGACTGTTGTTACAATCCGGACGTGCCCAAGGCACCCTGAACTGGATACTATGAAAACTCTGCCCCTACGCTTGCTTGTTCTGCTCTCACCCGTGATGGTGGCCTGCTCCTCTGTGACTGCACCCGACATGAATGGTAGCCCTGAGCCTTCCGCCGCGCAGGTGGTCACCGACTCTGAGATAAATGATGTCCTCCCTCCAGAAGAAGAAAAGCCCATCGAATATGGCAATTTTACTCAGGCGCAACTTGAAACCGCCTTACTGAGCGAGTTTGGTGGCATGCGCGGGTATCTGCCCCAGGCTACGCAGGGATACTACGATCTGGCGATTGAAACCGGCGACATCAATATTATCCGCAGGGCTTCTGAGTTTGTGTCAGCCAGTGGCAACACTGAGGCATTAAATGTGCTGGCTGATTTATGGATCAGCAAAGACGCCACGGCACAGGAACCACATTTGATGCTGGGTTTCCAGCTGATGGAGGATGGGCGCTTTGTGCAGGCGCTTTCTCACCTGGATTCCGTGCTGGCGCTGGGGGGGCAAGTGGACTTTACGGCGATGTCTGCCCGCACCTACACACTGGAGAATCGCCAGCGCGACGTCATCATCACTCAGCTTAAGGATACTGTGTCCAGGCATCCGGAGGAACAGACGCTGTATCTGGCGATTTCCCAGATGTACGACCAGAGCAGCCTGGGCGAACAGGCCGCGCAATGGCTGCAGGTCGGGCGCGATAAATTTGGTGACAATCCGCGCACCTTGCTGATAGAGGCGCAGCTGCTGCAGAACATGGGTCGCGCTGAGCAGGCAGAGGCTGTGCTGACAAGCGCAGTTGCGCAATTCCCAGATCAACGGCTGTTGCGTTACAGCCTTGCCCAGCTGCTGGTGCAAAACAACAAACTGGTTGAGGCTGCGCTCGAATTTGAGTACATCATGCAGCGCGAACCCATGGATTTTGAAACACTGTACTCTCTGGTCTTGATCAATCTTGAGTTGGAGGAATACACCAAAGCTGAACCACAGTTGAGGGAGCTGATCAGCGCAGGGCATCGCCTCAACGAAGCCAATTACTACCTTGCCATCATCCTCGAAGATCGCAATCAGATCGAAGAGGCTCTCGATCGATACCAGCAAATAGGTATCCAATCCAATGCCTTTCTGACTGCACAGCGCCAAATCATGAGGTTGTTGATCCAGCTTGAGCGCTTTGACGATGCTGAAAATCTCACTCGCCGGCTTGCTGACAGTGATCCTCGCTTGGCACCCTTGATCCCTGCTCTGCAGGCTGAGGCTTTGGCTAACGCCGATCACAACAGCCGCGCCCTCACAGTGCTTAATCAGGCGCTGACACGTTTCCACGACGACATTGATTTGTTGTTTGCGCGCGCCCTCATCGCCGAGCGCTTTGACGATATGGCGATGATTGAACAGGATCTGCGCCGAATCATCGATCTTGAACCGCAAAATGGCAGGGCCCTGAACCATTTGGGTTATGCAATGACCTTGCGTACCGATCGTTTTGCAGAGGCAATGGAACTGATTGAACGGGCATTGGCAATCACTCCCGATGATCCGGCGATCATCGACAGCCTGGGGTGGGTGCAATACAAACTGGGCTTGCTGGAGGAATCGATTGCCAACCTGCGCAGAGCATTTGAGCTATTTCCCGATCATGAAGTAGCCGCTCATCTGGGTGAGGTATTGTGGGTGAACGGCGAGCAGGACGAGGCAATGAGCGTCTGGCAAACCTCACTGCAATCATTCCCGGACAGTGAATTTGTCACTAAGGCTATGCAGCGCCTGATTCCCAAAGATGAAGAGGCGCAACCCGCCGAACAGAGACAAAGCTCGTGACCGGACTGACCGAATCTCTTGCACGGGCAAGCATTATTGTAGGACTGAGCGGCATTCTGCTGTCCTGTGCGGGTGCCGTGCGCATGGACGCACCGGTGATCTCCGAATGGGATGCGCGCAAAGCAGGGCTGGAATCGTTATCCGAATGGGAATTTACCGGTAGTATCAATGTTCGGGACGCCGAAGAAGCCCATTCTTCGCGCATACGCTGGCGCCAGAACAACGAGCTCTATCGCATCAATCTTTGGGGAACTTTCAATATTGGCGCGACTGAAGTCAATGGCAAACCCGGCGAAGTGCGGATTGAGCAGGAAGGTGAAGAACCCATCATTACCGACACCCCGGAACAACTGCTCTACGACCGCATCGGCTATGAACTGCCAGTGACCGAGCTGAACTTCTGGATAAAAGGTATTCCTGCTCCGGGCCCAAGTCAGGAGCTGAGATTCGCTGATAATCAGCAATTATTGAGTTTTGTGCAGGCAGGCTGGCGGGTGGATTATCTGGGCTATACCAACTTTGGCCAGCAGACGTTGCCAACCCGAATCCGTGTTCAGAAGCCGCCACTGCGACTTGATCTGATTCGCCTGAACTGGACTTTGCCCTCAACCGAGCCGCTCGCCGAGTAAAACATGTCATTGAGCCATCTGACGCTGTCGGCTCCGGCCAAACTAAACCTGTTTCTGCACATCACTGGTCGTCGTGCTGACGGCTATCATCTGTTGCAGACGGTTTTCCAGTTGCTTGATTATGGCGATGAACTTAAATTCTCTCTCAGGGATGACAGCCAGATCACATTGAGCTGCAACTCCACCGAACTGGCCACAAATGACAATCTGGTGCTGCGCGCAGCTTACTTACTACGCGAACATACCGGCGCAACCCAGGGCGCTGACATCGAACTGATCAAACGCATACCCACCGGCGCAGGGCTCGGCGGCGGCAGCTCCGACGCAGCAACTACGCTAGTCGCACTGAATACCTTGTGGCAGTGCCAGCTTGAACGTGAAACGCTAGCAACGCTAGGATTACGCCTCGGCGCTGATGTACCGGTTTTTGTTCATGGCAGATCAGCATGGGCAGAAGGTGTGGGAGAGCTGTTACAACCAGTCACTCTACCCGCTCTTTATTACCTGGTTTTAAGCCCGGCATGCCACGTTTCCACTGCATCGATTTTTTCACATCAGCAGTTGACACGCGACACAAGGGCAATCAAAATGGCCGCCTTTCTGGCAGGGCAGTCCCAAAATGACTGTGAAACGCTTGTCCGGACACTGTATCCCGAGGTAAATGCTGCGCTTGAATGGCTCAGTCAATTTTCCAAACCGCGGATGACAGGGACGGGTTCAAGTGTGTTCGCAGCGTTTCACGATGAAGCATCTGCCAGAGACGTTTTACGGCAATTGCCAACCGATCAACAGGGTCCACTGCGTAACATCAGCGGATTTTTCGCGAAAGGAATAAGCGAATCAGCGTTGATCAATGTTGGTCACTGAAGTGACTCGTAAACAGCAATGTCGATGGCTGAAGGTAATGAGAACTGCTTTTGTCAAAATCGCAGGTATCCAAGCCAAGACACAATAGCTTAGAATAACGACGTTTTTTGGGGTGTCGCCAAGTTGGTAAGGCATCAGATTTTGATTCTGACATGCGTTGGTTCGAATCCAGCCACCCCAGCCAAATTCTCGGATTCCCGGGGTCAGCCGTTTACACAAAGCATCATGTTTCCGATCAATGCCAGTGACCTAGACGAATGACCCGGGCGGGTAACACCATCAAACGACCACAGCATAAATTGACACAAGGCAGGCGCGGGTTTTCTCCCGTGAGCAAGTCTGAAGGTACTTTTCCCATGGCTAATAATCTGATGGTTTTCACCGGCAACGCTAACCCGCTGCTGGCAGAGAAAATTGCGCGGTATATCGGCATACCACTAGGTGATGCGCATATCGGCAAATTCAGTGATGGCGAAATTGCGGTCGAGATCAAAGAAAACGTCCGTGGCAAGGATGTCTTTATCATTCAGTCCACGTGCGCTCCAACCAATGACAGCCTGATGGAATTGCTGCTGACAGCCGATGCCATGCACCGCGCTTCCGCCAATCGCATCACTGCCGTGATACCCTACTTCGGATATGCCCGTCAGGATCGCCGTGTTCGCTCATCGCGGGTAGCAATCAGTGCCAAAGTGGTTGCAGACATGATTTCAGCCGTGGGTGTGAATCGCGTGCTGACTGTTGATTTGCACGCCGAGCAGATCCAGGGTTTTTTCAGCATACCCGTCGATAACGTTTATGGTTCTCCGGTACTGACCGAAGATATCGTAAGACAAAATTATAAAAATCTGACTGTCGTGTCTCCAGACATCGGTGGTGTGGTTCGCGCAAGAGCAATCGCCAAACAACTTAATGTTGATCTGGCAATCATCGACAAGCGACGCCCTCAGGCCAACGAAGCGCAGGTAATGCATATTATCGGTGAAGTGAAAGACCGCACCTGTCTTATCGTAGATGACATGGTCGACACCGCCGGCACTTTGTGTAAAGCCGCTGCAGCACTGAAGGAGCACGGAGCCATAAAAGTGGTTGCCTATTGCACGCACCCGGTACTGTCGGGTAAAGCAGCAGAGAACATCGCCAACTCCATGCTGGACTCATTGGTGGTGACCGATACCATTCCACTGAGCGAAGCCATTAAAAACTGCGCAAAAGTCCGTCAGTTGAGCATGGCACGACTACTGGCTGAATCCATTCGTCGCGTCAGCAATGAAGAATCTATCAGCGCCATGTTTGATGGAACGGATGACTGATTTTTAACAGAGATAAACAGAACGCTGCTTATCTTTTTAACCACACGTTTATCAGACCGGTCGCAAGTCGGGTAAACGTTTTAAAACCGGAGAGACATTATGTCCAATGCTTTTGAACTGAATGCCAGTGCCAGAAACGACCTGGGGAAAGGTGCGAGCCGCCGCCTGCGTCGTCTGGCTGATCTTATACCAGCCATCATTTATGGCGGTACATCTGCACCGGAATCCATTTCGATTCCACACAAAGACATCCTGAAAGCGACTTCTAACGAAGCGTTTTTCTCTCACATCATCACTCTGGTGATCGATGGGAAGCCGCAGCAGGTTGTGATCAAGGCGCTGCAGCGCCACCCCGCCAAACCGCGCATTATGCACGCCGACTTCCAGCGCGTTGACAGCACACATGCAATTACTGTGAAAGTGCCTGTGCACCTGATCAACGAAGACAAGTGCAAAGGCGTCAAGATCGGCGGCGGCAGCATACTGAAGACCATGTCTGAACTGGAAATCATTTGTCTGCCACAAGACCTGCCAGAGTACCTGGAAATTGATATGACTGACATTGGTGTGGGCGAATCAGTACACATCTCTCAGATCAAGTTCCCGAAAGGCGTTTCAAGCGTTGACCTGGCTCACGGCCATGACTCTGACCACTCAGTGGTTGCGGTACAGGCAGCACGTGGTGGCGCAACTGAAGGCGCAGAAGCCTGATACTGAACCCGCATGAGCAATCATAAGCTCAAGCTGATTGTGGGCCTGGGAAACCCGGGCTCGCAATATAGATATAACCGACACAATGTCGGTGTGTGGTTTTTGGACGCAATCTGTCGCCAGTATGGTGGCGAATTGCGTACAGAGCCCCGATTTCACGGCGACTGCGGTCGCGTCTCGATTGAAGGCCAGGACATTCGTCTGCTGTTTCCCACCACTTTTATGAATCGTAGCGGACAATCTGTTGCTGCACTGTGCCACTATTTCGACATCGAGCCAGAACATATGCTGGTTGCCTACGATGAAATTGACTTTCCCGTGGGGACAACAAAACTAAAAGCGGGTGGCGGACATGGCGGCCACAATGGCATGCGTGACATTATCAGCGGCTTGGGTGGTGCCAATAATTTTTACCGTTTGCGGATTGGTGTCGGACACCCTGGCGACAAGAATAAAGTTGCAAACTATGTGCTGAGTGACCCTGGCAAGGACGACAGCATTTCGATAGAACACGATATCGGGCAGGCCATGAAAGTCCTGCCCCAGATGGTCAACGGACAATGGGGTCAGGCGATGCTGCAGTTGCACAGCAACACCGCCCCTGACAAACCGACCGCTGACAAAAAACAGTCTTAAAACAGGAATTCCAGTCATGGGTTTTAAATGCGGTATTGTTGGCCTTCCCAACGTCGGTAAGTCCACGCTGTTCAATGCATTGACCAAAGCCGGTATCGCAGCGGAAAACTTTCCGTTCTGCACTATTGAGCCAAACTCCGGCATTGTGCCCATGCCTGACCCGCGCCTGAACGCGCTGGCAGATATCGTCAAACCCGAGCGCGTTGTCCCCACCACCATGGAATTCGTCGACATCGCCGGCCTCGTGGCGGGCGCCTCAAAAGGTGAAGGACTGGGCAACAAGTTTCTTGCAAACATACGCGAGACCGACGCCATCGCCCACGTGGTGCGATGCTTTGAAGATGGCAACGTCATCCACGTTGCCAATAGCATCGATCCCAAGCGAGACATCGAGATTATCGACCTCGAACTGATCATGGCCGACCTTGACAGCTGTGAGAAACAATTGCAGCGTGTGGCCCGCACCGCCAAGGGCGGCGACAAGGAATCCGTGGCGCAGAAAGAGCTGCTGGAGAAACTTATCCCACACCTCAACGAAGGCAAAGCGGGACGCACCCTGCTGAAAGATCTGAGTGACGATGACAAGCGCCTCGCAAAGACCTTCCATCTGCTGACCACCAAACCGGTGATGTACATCGCCAACGTGGCCGAAGACGGCTTCGAGAACAACCCGCTGCTGGACGTGGTGCAAGCCATCGCCGATGCAGAAGGCGCCATTGTCGTGCCGGTATGCAACAAGATTGAAGCCGAAATCGCTGAACTGGACGATCCGGAAGAAATGCAGATGTTCCTGGAAAGCATGGGCATGACCGAGCCCGGCCTGAACCGCGTGATCCGTGCCGGTTACTCGCTGCTTAACCTGCAGACCTATTTTACCGCCGGCGTGAAGGAAGTGCGCGCGTGGACAATCAAGGTGGGCGCTACAGCCCCACAGTCGGCAGCCGCGATCCACACTGATTTTGAGAAAGGTTTTATCCGCGCAGAAGTCATCGCCTATGACGATTACATCCAGTACAAAGGTGAAGCCGGTACCAAGGAAGCAGGAAAATGGAGACTGGAAGGCAAGGAATACATCGTCAAGGATGGTGATGTCATGCACTTCCGGTTTAATGTGTAAATCATGATGTAAAAACTGCCAATTGCTTGCGGCAGTTGCTTGTCTGACATCCATAGCGCCCTTCTGTTAGCACACAAAACATGCGCGTCTCTGTGATTGTTGCGGTTTCTAGCGTGATCGGCTTGCTGGCGTACAGCTGGCAACCGGTGCATGTAACAGAAACCACCGACCTGCCACCAGCAAACCACCAGTGGATTCGCGACTCGGCAATTGTTTCGCAGGCAACCGCAGACGTCGACTAAGGTTCAGGTGTGGACATCGACAGTCGCGGCAATGTGTATTTTCTGCACCGGGCCGGGATGCCGTTTAACAACACCGGAATCATCGACAAGGACGTGGTAGTCATTTATGACGCCCAGTCCGGGCAGCAGACGGGCAGCTGGGGCGCCGGTCTGTTTATGTCTCCTCACGGCATTACCATTCATCAGGACACGGTATGGATCACTGATGTCATGCTCAACAAGGTTATGCAGCTTGATCTGCAGGGCAATCTGCTGAACAGTTATAGCCGCGACTATCCGTGTTATCTGGAAGTCTGCCTGCGCATTCGCAATGTACTGACACGCCTGCCGTGTCTTGCACCTGGCGTCTGGTATGCGCGACCCACGGATGTTGAAGTCTATGAAGATGGCTCGTTTGCAGTGTCTGATGGTTATCGGAATAGTCGATTGATTCGCCAGCGTGCTGACGGATCGGTGTTATGGACGCTGGGCTGAGGACTATCTATGGGCAGTCCACGCGGGTGATTCACACGAAATTTCCGACGGAATTGAGCGCAGTCAACTGATTCAGCTCGATCTGCAGGGTCGCGTGGTCAATCGTTATTCAGCCTTTGGCAGTGAACCAGGCGAGATAGATCTGCCTCATGATGTAGCCATGGGCCTTGATGGCCAGTTGTTTGTTGCAGAAATCAGAAACAAACGGTTGCAAGTCTTAAACAGAACCCAGGCGGTGGGGATAAATCCGCGACCATGATTTAGTACAGCCGGCTATACAATCTTGACAAGTTCCGCCCAGTTAGACAGAATGCGCGCCTTGTTATGGCTACGTAGCTCAGTTGGTTAGAGCACAGCACTCATAATGCTGGGGTCAGTGGTTCAAATCCACTCGTAGCTACCACCTCTTTCCCACCTGCCCTTTAGACCTGCCTTTTTATCTTGACCAGGCCCACACTATGACCGAGGGTACAGAGAGCAGCAAACCATCCCGGCCATCAAAAAAGTCTGGCAGCGGGTTCCTCGGTAATCTTGCGTTCAATATCATCATACCGGTTGTGATTCTGACTCGCTTCAGCGGGGACGACAGCCTTGGCCCTGCATGGAGCATTGTGCTGGCGCTGACTTTCCCAATTGGTTACGGTCTGTGGGATCTGAAAGACACTGGTAAAATCAACCCGTTTTCTATACTGGGAATCGTGAGTGTCATGCTTACTGGCGGCATCAGCCTGCTGGAACTCGATCCGCAATATATCGCCATCAAAGAAGCCGCAATTCCGGGCATCATCGGACTGGCGGTGTTGGGCAGCCAATACACGCGTTTTCCACTGGTCAGAACACTAATTCTTAATGGACAGATCATCCGTGTTGATGATCTTTATGCGGCACTGGCGGCTCGCGGCAATACAGCAGCGTTTGGGCAGCGTATGGCACAGGCATCTTATATAGTGGCTGCATCGTTTTTTATGTCTTCTGTACTGAATTACATACTGGCCACCGTTATCCTGATCAGCCCCCCCGGCACACCGGAGTACACAGCTGAGCTTGGCCGCATGACGGCACTGAGTTATCCGGTTATTGCTATTCCCAGCATGATCGTGATGATGATAGCGATCTGGTTTGTGTTCTCCAGCATCAAACGCCTTACCGGACACAGTCTGGAGACTTTTTTCATAGAACAGGGCTAAGCACCCGGTTAAGCGTCCTCACTTGATCTGTATCAAAACGAATGGTTACCAAACTGCCTACACTCGCACTCAGAGTGATTATCAGGTTATTGGCCATTCAGCAGATCAAGGAGCAAATTAAATGAAAAAATTCAGCAGCATGCTGTTGGCAGTCGGTTTTTGCGCAGCACTGCCCATCTCTGCACAAACCATGATTGAAGGTGTCTATCTGTCATCGTCCGGTGAAAATGGCCGTGGTGGCTGCACCATGGAAGTTAAAAACCTGGGCAAATCACCCAAATACGGCGATAACCTCTATGCACTGATCTCAACCGGAGAGGGTGCTTGTGAATGGACAGCTGTTGGTTTGGCAAAGAACTACGGGATCAGTGCCGGCATGGTCAGCAGCAGCGGAATGAGTGGCTATGTCAGCGCCAAATGGCCTTTTGGTCCAGGTAGCGGGCGTGTAGAAATTGCCTCATTTGAGATTGATGGCAAACCGCTCAATACAGTGATGTTCTCCAAGGTCGACGCCAAATAAACAACCAGACATGCAGTTTCATTAGCTAAACTCAGCGTGGAAATGCGACCAGATGGTCCATTTCCACCTTGATGCCTATCTGGGTGTTTTTGCCATGTGCGTGATGGCTGGGCACCAGGCTTAAGACGTGAGCCCCGCTTTCCAATTCCAATGTGTACAAAAACTGCGATCCGCGAAAGGCCTTGTCGATAACTTTGGCAGTGGCCGGACTGTGATCATCGTGAATCACATCGTCGGGACGGATCAGCACGGATACGCATTCTCCAACCGCAAAAGCCAGCGGTTGATCAGTGTGTAACAGACCCAGCTCGGTCTGCACATGCAATTCATCAATCACGGTCCCCGGCAAGAACACACCCTCTCCCACGAAGTCAGCCACATAGGCATTGGAGGGCTCGTGATACAACTCAAACGCAGGGCTCCACTGTTGCAGTGTGCCAGCATTCATCACCCCAATCTCGTCCGCCATTGCAAAGGCTTCATATTGATTGTGGCTGACAAGAATGGTGGTAATGCCGTCATTTTTCAGAACCAGGCGGATTTCACGGGCTATCTGTTCACGCAGCTCAACATCCAGACTGGCAAAAGGCTCATCCAACAATAGAATCCGCGGTTTGGGCGCCATCGCACGCGCAATCGCCACGCGCTGTTGTTGACCACCCGACAAACGATGCGGCCATGCTTCCAGTAGTTCTGTGATCCGCAGCATGGCTGCCAATTCATCGACTCGTTGTCGACGGGCTGTGCTGGCAAGGGCACGTAGTCCAAATGCGATGTTGTCGCGCACATTCATGTGAGGGAACAGTGCATAATCCTGGAACACCATACCCACCTGGCGTTTTTCAACCGGTAACTGCCATCCTGACTGGCTGATACATTCACCAGCAATGAATATCTCACCGGCGCTGACGGGCTCAAAGCCGGCAATTGCGCGCAACAGCGTGGTTTTGCCGCATCCGCTTGCCCCCAGCAGACAACCGATGTCACCCGCTTTCAGCGTCAGACTGATCTGGCGCACAATCGGCGTTCTCTCCAGTTCTACAGAGACATGTCTGAGTTCAAGTGCGTTTGTCATGACCGGGTCGGGAGGCTGAGATAGAAAGGCTGATGATGATAACAGGAATGATGCCGGCAATAACGATCATCAACGCGGATGCCGCCGCCTCGGTGAGCCGTTCCTGATTGGCAAGTTCATAGGTGCGAATAGCCAGTGTATTAAAATTAAAGGGACGCAGAATCAAGGTGGCCGGTAGCTCTTTAAGTACATCGACAAACACCAACAATGCGGCTGTCAACAAACTTCCCTTTAACATAGGTATGTGAATGCGCCGCAGAATCTGCCAGGAACCCAGCCCCATGGAGCGGCCAGCATCGTCCATGCTGGGTTTTATCTTGCCCAATCCCGCCTCAACCGTATTCATCGCCACCGGCAAAAACCGCACAATGTAGGCAAACACCACCGCGATCAGCGTACCACTCATCAACAAGCCGGTCGCGATGCCGAACTGCGCACGCATCCACGCATCCAGCGAATTGTCTAACCACGCAAATGGGATTAGCACACCAACGGCAATGACGGTGCCGGGGACGGCATATCCGAGTCCTAGTACGCGTGTTGCTGTTCGCATGGGCAACCCGGGCTGCAGCCGCTTGGCATAAGTAATCAGCATCCCCAGCATTAGCGCGATCAATGCAGCGGTAAATGCCAGGCGCAAACTATTAAACAACAACTGACTGAAGGCACTGAAATCAACCATCGCGCGAGTGTCCCAGGCCCACCAGGCTAATTGCAATACCGGAATAAGGAAGCCTAACAATACCGGCAGCAGGCAATACAGCAGCGCAGCGGCCATTTTCCAGCCCTTCAGCCTAAGCCGGGGTAAGTGTGAGTAGCGGGTACTGGTGTGATGGTAACGCGCGCGGTTGCGGGACCACTGCTCGGCAATCACCAGCACCAGGATAAACAGCATTAGCACAGCCGAAAGCTGCGCCGCTGCAGTTGCACTGCCCATCCCGAACCAAGTACGAAAGATTCCTGCAGTAAAGGTGGAAATACCGAAGTACTGGACAGTGCCATAGTCGGCCAGTGTCTCCATCAGCACCAATGCCAAACCGGCGATAATTGCAGGTCGGGCTAGAGGTACTGCAACGCGAGTAAATGCGTACCATGGACTTGATCCCAAGGTGCGCGAGACTTCCAGAACACACACAGACTGCTCCAGAAAAGCCATGCGCGACAATAAGTAGACATACGGATACAGGACCAGCGACAACATGGTAATCGCGCCACCAGTCGAGCGTATTTGCGGGAACCAGTAGTCACCAAAGCGCAGGTCAAAAGTGTCACGGATAAAACCTTGGACAGGACCTGCCACATCGAGCATTCCGGTATAGGTATAGGCAATGATGTAGGCAGGCATAGCCAATGGCAGCACCAGCGCCCATTCCAGCCAGCGGCTGCCGGGGAAGCGTGTCATGGTTACCAGCCACGCGGGCGCAACGCCCAGCACCAGGACCATGAACCCAACACCCAACATCAATTGCAAAGACTGAAAAATGTATGACCACAGCAATGTGTCGACCAGATGCTGCCAGACACCGTCACTGCTGTTAAAAACTGAGGAGAACACCGTCAATACGGGGACACTCAGCAGCAGACACAACACAATCACGGCGAGAAGTGAGCCATGTTTGCCCATGCGCGCCGTGATTGTTTGTCCAGTAAACTGCGTTGAGGATTGTGCCTTGACTGTCAAACCTGTTCCTTTATCGCCAGCCTGCCCTGTCCATCAGGCGAACCGATTCGGCATTATGGCTACCGAGTTGTTCGAGAGCCAAGTTGTCAGCCTTGAATTCGCCCCATGCCTGCAGTGTTGCGCTGACAGGAACACCTGGACGCACCGGGAATTCATTATTGGTTTCGGCGTACCAGGTTTGTGCCTCGTCGCTGACCAGATACTCCAGCAGTTGAACTGCCTCTGTCCGGTTGGGAGCATGAGCTGCCAGTCCAACGCCGCTAATGTTGATATGCGTGCCTCTGTCGTCCTGATTCAGCCAGAACACTGCCACTTTGGAAGCCTGCTCACGCTGTTCTTCGTTAGTCGCGTTCATCATGCCCGCAAGGTAGTAGGTGTTAACAATGGCTAGCTGGCACTGGCCGATAGCAACAGCTGCTATCTGATCACGATCGCCGCCCTGTGGGTCTCGCGCAAAGTTGGCAACCAGACCTCTTGCCCACTGTTCGGTGGTTTCCGCACCATGGTGACTGATCATGGCTGCGGTCATTGACTGGTTGTAGATGTTTGAGGATGAGCGAACACAAATCTGGCCCCTCCACTTGGGATCCACCAGATCTTCGTAGGTTGACAACTGAGCAGGATCAACACGCTCCTTGTCATAGACCACCACACGTGCGCGCAGAGATACCCCGAACCACTGTCCCTCAGAATCGCGGTATTGCGCAGGTATCTGGCTTTCCAGCACATCAGAATCAACGGATTGCAGCAGCCCCAACTCTTTGGCACGCAACAGTCGGCCTACGTCTACCGTCAACAAGAGGTCAGCCGGAGAATTAACACCTTCAAGCTCCAGACGGGTGGTCAGTTCATCTGCCCCGGCGGTGATAAGGTTAACGCTGATGCCTGTCGCCGCGGTAAACCGGTCGAGAAGCGGCTTGATCAGGTTCTCTTCGCGGCCAGAATATACATTGACTTCGGCAGCCTGTGCAGCCGCACTGACGAACAAACCGGCTGACAGCGCAGGCACGGCAAACATAGACAGCAGCAATTTTTTCATACCCGACTCCTAGTCCAGGGAAAACTCAGAACACGGTTAATGATAATTACTCTCATTTATGTTTGCAATCAGTATTTGATTGACTCACTTGCGTCAGATCAAACTATTGACCGGCAGCATCTGCCTCCGCACGCCGCTCTCCCGCCAGAATTCCAGGCAATCCATAATTACCTTCGTGGCAGGCATACTCATAAATGCGTGAGTCGCTGGCATTTAAACTCATCTCACCACGCCAGGTTTGTGTGTAGTAAACAGGGTCGCTGACTTCGAATTCGTAATAAATCTGTTCGGCTGACCAGCGAGTGAAACGTTCAATGATTTTGCCCTGATCTGACAATGGAATTTGCCCGCCGCCCGCCTGTTGCGGATGCAGGCTGACTGTTTCCACCACCAGAGTGTCTCCCTCCCACCAAGCGATTGAATCTCCCAGCCATTGCTGCAATTCAGGCGGCCGGTGCTGACCGTCAATGGGAATAATGCGTGCGTCTTGATTCATCTCAACCATAATCGTCAGATAATCTGCCGTCTGTACGATTTGGTAGTGATTGTTATACAGCACGTTAAGCATAGGCGGCCCCCCTGTGCCTCCAAAACCTATCAGACAACGCTCTCCCAGAGAACGGCCTTCCGGGCCATCATTGCTGCTGAACAACTCACGGTATTCACGGCGCAGTGCCTGCCCCTGCTCTGAGTAAGGAATGCGGCCGGTGTCGGGCTCAACCACCCATGAGGTCCGGTACTCGCCTTTGACCCGCCCAAAACTGGTGCCAGGATCAATCCAGAATGCGTTATATCCACGCCCCATTCCCAGATCGGATCCATCCAGCAATTCGCCCTGTTGCAGATTGTCATCGGTGGCCAGACGCACATTCTGCGGGTGCTGCGCGGTAACACTTTCAAGCTCTTCCGGCGCAATCACCAACGATGGGTATTGCGGAGAGCGCTGCAGATCGGTGATCGATGCATTGCTCCAGATGCCCTGAAAGTCAGGCTTGCCCTCGGGTGTGCGCGGAGGCTGATATCCCGGCTCCTGAGCCAGCGCGGTCAAAGGCGCACCAATAATCCCTAACGCAAGGACAAGTGAGGGCAGCATGCGGTGCACAAACTGCCGGCGTACGCCGATCAAGTTGCCCGATTCCAAAAGTGTGTGTGTTTTGCCGGCAACGCTTCTCATGACCCTGGATCCTCTTTATTAATTATTGTTGTGAAGCACAGGGAAAACTAAACCAGTGCGCAATCTTTATCAAGTCGCACCCACTGCCCGTCAGAAAATTACAAATGCGACCATGCGACAGATGGCACGCCATGAACAGCGGTTGATGCCCAACAACGCATGCGCGTATCATGGACCTGCATAATTTTTTACCTAAGACAGTTTTTTGTAATCTGTTTCACTTCAGGAATCCAGAACATGTTAGTAAGTAGGTTCGTATTGCGCTCGTTTTGTCTCGCGTTGGCAACATCCGTCGGGTTTATCGGATGTACGCAGGAATCAGCGGAGCCAACTGCGTCAACAGATGCCGAGGCATCTGTCTATAACCTGACCATGGGCACCACCGAATTTATGGCACACGTGCTGGAGCCTATGGCTGATGTGTTATGGAAATCTGCCGGCTGGATTTTGGATGAAAACGAAGGCTACTACGAACTGTATCCTACTGATGATGAGAGCTGGCTGAATGTTCACAACCATGGTGCCATGATAGTTGAAGCGGGCAATCTGATGTTGTTACCCGGCCGTGCTCTAGATGGCGCATGGACAACTTATGCGCAAGCGACCAGCGAAGTCGGCCTGCGGATAATGAGCGCCGCTGACGCACAGAACAATGAGGATCTTTTCCAGGCAGGCGCGCAGCTTTACAGTGTCTGCACTGCATGTCACCAAGCGTACAACCCTGAAATCCTGACACGATTTACGCCCGGCGGCCTGACTGAGTAAACCTTCAGACTACCCAAACTGAGAGAAAAACCATGTTGAACCGTCAACCAATCTTGCATGTCGCTTTGTTGGCGACGTTACTGCTGCCTGTGACGGCCATTGCTCATGGTATTGCTGGCGGTGATGCCGACTTTGTGACCTCTAATGCCGGTGCCGCCGTAGGCCCGTTCGTTTATCTTGGCGCCAAACACATGGTCACCGGTTATGATCATTTGTTGTTTCTGGCCGGCGTTGTGTTTTTTTTGAACAGACCTTGGCACATTGTGCAGTATGTTTCCCTGTTTGCACTGGGCCACAGCCTGACGCTTTTGGCAGGGGTGCTGACCAATATCAGCATTAACGCCTACCTGATTGATGCCATTATTGGATTGTCGGTGGTGTACAAAGCCCTTGAAAATATGGGCGCGTTTAACTCGCTGGGACGATGGCGCCCGGATACGCGTTGGGCAGTTCTTGTATTCGGCTTGTTCCACGGACTTGGATTATCGGCTAGTCTGCAGGAATTGAATTTGCATCCTGACGGTCTACTGATCAACCTGATCAGTTTCAATGTGGGTGTTGAGCTGGGTCAGTTAACCGCACTCAGTATGATTGTCATCGGCTTCAGCCTGTGGCGCCGCCATCCCAGTTTTCAGAGCATGGCCTTTACCAGCAATGCCGTACTGATGATGGCCGGTTTCACACTGATGATGTACCAGATTACCGCCTGGTTACTAAGCGCCTGACATCGGAACGCCCGGCGGACGCACACAGATCACTTGATGGAGGCTCATGATGAGCGAAGAACAGAATCCCGGACAAAATAGACGCAACCTGGCAGTCGCCATCAGCGCCGCGCTGGTTGCAGGAGCGGCAATTTTTACCGCAATCATTCTGCCAGCAGAATTCGGCAGAGATCCGCTGGGAACCGGAAGTTTATTGGGTTTAAGCGGCATGACACAAACCACCGCGGACACTTTGCACCCGCAGTTGGAATTTCATAAAAACGATGAGGTCGAGTTTCTGCTGGAGCCGTTCCAGTCACTTGAATACAAGTATCTGATGGATATGGGTCAGGCCATTGTGTTCAGCTGGTCTGCTGATGGTGAGCTGTATGTTGATCTGCACGCCGAAAATCTGACCGTCGAGGATGCAGAGGAGACTTATCTGCAGGGCGTCGTCTCCCAACAAATGGGCGCCTACGAAGCCGCCTTTAATGGCATGCACGGCTGGTTCTGGGAAAACCGCGGCTTTGAGACCGTTACTCTACGACTGAAAACGTCAGGTTTCTTTGTGAACGCCACGGAATATCGGGGCGGTGGAACCAGCGACCGATCCCCCCCGCCCGTCTTGTAAGGCAGGCGATTTACCGAGTTGCCATATGGCAATTCTCACAGGACTCATATAAAGCATTATTCAGTTCTTCCAGCGCGAGCAGATCTTTAGTCTGCGCCGCCTTGTAAGCAGCCACCGCCGCATTGCGCATCAACAGGCTGTCACGAAGCCATTGTTCCTGGGCTTGGGCATAACCTGGCATTAACAACAGATTGGCAGACTCAGCAAGCATCAAGGTCTGACTCTCCAGTCGTCGCCAGTCCTCCTCCGTTTGTGGCGGGGTACGTGCGACATAAAAAACCGCATCTGAGCTTGGCTGCACAATGCGGGTCATCATCTCCGACAGGTTTGTTGTTGCCTGTGGCGAGGCTGAGTCTGCAGCTGATACCAGATTCGCAGCAATCACAACTCCCAGCACAACAGCAATCCCAAGTGACGGGGATCGTCGAATGCCTGTTAAAACCCTTGCAACGCTCAGACTGCCTTGATTACCCATAGTGCCCTCTGATTTAAACAAACAAGTTTAAATCGCTAAAAATTACCACATAAAAAAAGCGCCTGATTGACGTTGATCAACCAAGCGCTTTTTATTGATCGGGTTTAACAATACCCTTCAAGCCTCTGCCAACGCACGAAGCCAAGTCAGGTATTAATTGGAATCCGTATCAGCACCATCTTCTGGTGCGCCGATACCTGATGAACCCATGAACAGTTTGCGACCATCCGGGAAGGTAATGTCACGGCCGTTTGCGCGGCAAGCTGGTGTGCACAGACGGTCTTTACTCTGGTAGCCGGTTACAACAATCTCCGTACCAATTTCAAGAGAACCGCGGTTGATACCACGACGCAGCAACGTGTTGGGTGTCCCACCTTCTGCCATCCAGATCTGCTCTGAACCATCTTCGTTGGTGTGACGCAGGTGAATCCAAGAGTGCGGGTTAATCCACTCTACACGGGTGATCGGGCCACGCAATGCGACTGGAAGGTTGGCATCAAATTCAGCGGAAAACGCGTGGTGAGCGGTTGCCGGTGATTGCATTCCGATGGCAGCGATGCCACCTACCACTGCGACTGCAGCTACAAGCAATTTCATTTTCATACAATTTCCCCTGTTCAATTAGCCATTCTGAGTACGATTCTACACCAGGTAACAGACCTCATCCAACGCGGATTTGGTCTGCCTGACGACTATCACCGTTGTCTTGTCTCATTATCCGGTGCCAGCCTTAACATTGTCTTAACGTAGCGGGCTTATCCCGTAACGGAACTCCTGTAACGGAACTCCTGTCACGGAACTCCTGTCGCGAACCTGCTGCGCCAGCGAACCTGCCTTTGACCAGCCGCCTTCAAACGTCTCTTGTTTTGTTCACCTTTGCTACTGCGCTTGCCCTGCTGCAAGAGTGTATGCAGCGTCTTTCACCTTTCCCGAGGGCTTGTTGATCCGTCATAAGTTTTATCAACAAACCCTAATAGGGTGAAAGTTTTCAGAACGGCATCGTCATCCCTTCTATAGGTTGTCCCTTACGGAAGCGACCAAACAGTAGCTCTTCAACGAACTCTACGCACTTGAATTGTGGAAGCTCGAAGTTTTGTTCAAGTCTTCGGTACAAAGGCATGCTGATGGTCCATGGCTCAGTGTAGAGCTGAGGATCAACAATCGTTGCAGTGTATTCGATGGTGTTCCTGTCGATCATGGTGTAACGCTCTGTGATCTTTGACTCCCATGAGCGGTAGTTACCAGCGCGGTCATACCAAGACTGATCAATCAGACCGCTGACTTCTACAACAAATGTGTCGCCATCCCACGTACCGTGTGACTGGCCCATCCATGAATCGATCGGTGCTTCGCCCGGATCTTCCAGATAAATATTACGCACTGCGCCTGCAAATGAGTACGCGATAAAAAATGCACTGTTGCTCTGGAATATCTGCAGAGGATGCGGCATGTATGTTGCGCGAGGCACGCCAGGCATAAAACATTTCACTTCAGGATCACGTTCCAGCCACATTTCGCGATTTTCATCACGACGTGCAAGCGCGTCCGGCTTGTAGGGAATGTATCCATTGTTGGTGGTGATCACACCCTGACTGGCGGGCACAGCACCAACGGCGCCGAACGCTACAACCTGTGGTGCCGGTACCGGAACAAAGTCACCAGGAACCATCGCAAACGCAGATTTTGGCGGCGCTGGCTCAAGATTGTTGTTGGCGGTGGTCAACACCTGCCAGATTCCGTTTAAGTCCGGCTTGCCATCAGGCGTTCTTGGAATCGCGGCAGCAGCAACTGACTGAGCTTCTGCGCCGGGCGCTGCCGTGCTGCTGGTAGATGTTTGAGTGTCGCTGGGTGAGCAGGCCATGACGCCAAGTGTCGTCAAGGCAGTTATTAGTGTTAGTTTTCTGAACCCGTTTGGCATGTTGTTATGCACCTCCCCTTGTTGTCTGGCGATATAAACACTTCATTTTTTAAGTGTCAAGCCTATTAAGGTTGGCCGCTCGCCGGGAAGTCAGTCGAACGCGAGCGGCCATTGCAGATTTACTTTTTAGTCGCGGTGAAATTGCCCTGACCCAGATCACCCAGGCTCAGCGTTCCTTTCAGGGTGCCGTCAGATTGCAACTGCCCAACATAAACAATTGAGCCCATATCCGTGGTCAACGCGAACTCAAACGCATTGCCCTCAGCCTTGCCGGTAAATTCAGAGTTGCCTAACTGGCCGCTGTATTTGCCAGTAATACTGCCATCAGCAGCCTGCTGCATCATTACACCTGCATTGCCTGAGCCTGCTCCGGGAATCTCAACGGCGAAATTCCAGTCACCGCTGACATCTGCAAAGGACACTTGAGCAAACAACAAGGCAGAACACGCGATCGACAAACTCTTCTTTAACATTTTAATCCCCTGTCACTGAGTGACTCTGTATAAACGTGTATAAAAAGGTAACAAAGTTTCCATTAGTCGTGTAGGTGAGAAGCTATAGATCAGCGCGCAGCACCGTCAGACCGTCGCACAAGACTGGTTTGGTGCGGATTTAGCGCGGTGGATCAACGCGAGCGGTGCTCGACCCATTCACCCGGAACCAACCGGCAATGCTGTAGCGGTCGCACAATGCAGGGGCAACCTCGTGAGGCACTTCCTCGCTCAGAAACAATACAACTGTGCCGTGAAGCGGTTGAATAACGACCACAGGATCAGTCGATGAATCCTCATAGATCAGCAATTCACCGCCATCGGCAAGTTGCCAATCCGGATTCAGATAGGCAACAAGTGATAACACTCGACGGGCACCACCACCGTTGCCATCATGATTGAATGCATCCACATGCTTCCTGTAGAAGGCACCGGGAGCATAGTGGGCAAAGTGCGATTCAAACGAGAACAGCCCCATCAACAGGCGTTGATTGAGATAGTGCTGCAAACGGGAGCACCAACCTAACCACTCGCGCTCCGCCTCTGTAGCACCTTCTATCCACGAGATCTGATCACGCCGCACCCGCTCATCGAGCTTATGACCGGCACGGCGACCAATGCCTGCCGCTGCAAAGTCGGTCTGAGTCATCTCCCTGACCTGAGCGGACAAGGCTGCTGATAATGCCGGCGGCAATGCACTTTCAATCACCACCCAAGCGTGCCGCTGCAGCACCCGTGCACACTGTTCAAAACAAACTTGTTCATCGCTTGCCGCGCTGGCCTGATCGATCACCGTCAGATTACTCCGTGCCGTGTTTCATGAACTGATCGAGGTATGTGCTGGTGCGCGTCATTGCGTAGCGGCGGAACTTGATACGCGGATGCAGCTCCCGCATGCGGGAACACAACAAACCGTGCGCCGAGTGCAATTGGGCATCGGTGATGATGCCATTAATGTCGTAGTCCCGCGCAAGCTTTAGCAGTCGATCAAAATTCACAATAAAATTTTCCGTGTGGGTAACTCGAATCTGAATGGCATAAAACAGCGGCATCAATTCTTCGCCCCGACCAGTCAGCATGAGAAATCGACGTGAAAAAATTTCAAAGTCACCGGTGGCGAACTGGCGCCACATTAGCCACAGAAATGTCACCGTCAGGCCGAGCTGTATTCACCAGTCCTAACGATAGAAATGCCTGATCTCAAGCTTTGGCGGCAAAAACACGCCTGGATCATTCAACCGTTGATCCTGCCTGGTCTTGTCATGCTCCTGCTGAATGATGGTCACTTTATCATTCATTTATCCCCCCCTCGAATGCAGGAGCCACCTTACTGCGCGCGTTATTGACGGGTCAACGCCAGCACTGATTGAATTGCCTTGCTGGCGCGAACAGCCGATAATTCCTTCCTTGCATCAGAGGTCACACAAACATGTCAGAAATTACTAAGGCGCCCGCGTTTGAAGAAACACTTGCCCAGCTTGAAGCACTGGTCAGCCGTATGGAGGATGGACAGCTCAGTCTGGAAGAAGCACTCAGCGCCTTTGAAAGCGGCATCAAATTGACACGTGAATGTCAGCAATCCTTGCAACAGGCGGAACTCAAGGTGCAGATGTTAACGCGGGCCGATGGCGAGCCCACCACTTTTCCAGGTTCAGACGCCCGCAACGGCGCAGCGGCCAACACACCTGACACACCCGGAGTCTGCGCAGATTGACTTTGCAACCCGATCAAGATCAATTGACTTTATTTCTGGCTGATTGCCGTCAACGCTGTGAGAGCCAGATGCAAGCTCGGCTGAGCGGACTGACAGCCATGCCGGATCGCTTGGTTGACGCGATGCGCTACAGCAGCCTGCTGGGCGGCAAACGGATTCGCCCTTGTCTGGTCTATGCCAGTGCCCGCGCACTTGGCGCTGCGCCGGAGCATGCTGATGCAGCAGCAACCGCAGTTGAATTTATCCATTGTTACTCGTTGATACATGATGACTTGCCTGCCATGGACAATGACGATCTGCGCCGTGGCAAACCCACTCTGCACCGAGCCTTTGACGAAGCCACTGCCATACTGGCCGGTGATGCGCTGCAAAGTCTGGCGTTTCAGGTGCTCTCGGAGAATCACCTCATCGCACCCGATGTAAGATTGCAGATGTTGGCCTTGCTGGCTCGCGCGGCTGGCAGCGATGGCATGATTGCAGGCCAAAGCATCGATCTTGAAGCGGTGGGACAACAGCTAACGCTTGCTCAGCTGGAAAACATGCACAACCTCAAGACGGGGGCATTGATTCAGGCCAGCGTTGAACTCGGCGCACTAAGTGCGCACTGCCGCGATACCGCCGTGCTTGAAGCCCTGCGCGAATACGCGCGCTGCATTGGACTCGCATTTCAGGTTCAGGATGACATTCTGGATGTGGTGAGCGACACCAAGATTCTTGGAAAACCACAAGGCTCCGATATTGCGCGCAACAAACCCACGTATGTCAGCCTGCTCGGACTTGCCGGCGCGCGGACCAAGGCCGACAGCCTGATTGCCCGCGCTCATCAGTCACTGCTCAATCTGGACGCCGACACTACACTGCTACGCGATCTGGCCACTTACATAACTGCCCGTCAACATTAACGCCGGGCCACTGATCAGGAAACCACCGTTTGACGTACACCATGCGATTGATTAACGTAGAAGCTTCGCAAAAATCACCGGTAACCGCCTGTCTCAGGCAGACAGTGACTGATCAGGCACACACGCCATGTTAAATGAAATTCCTCTGACAAGGCCCGACACGCCGCTGCTGGATCAGGTCAACAGTCCTGCCGACCTGCGCACCATGGATCCGACTGTTTTCCCGGCGCTGGCACGGGAACTGCGCAACTTTCTGCTGTACTCCGTAGGCCAGACCGGGGGGCATTTTGGGGCGGGCCTTGGTGTGGTCGAACTGACCATTGCGCTTCACTACGTATTCAATACCCCTGACGACCGGTTGGTGTGGGATGTTGGTCACCAGACTTACCCGCACAAAATACTGACCGGACGGCGCGACCGTATGCTGAGCATGCGCCAGCCGGGCGGCCTGGCTGCCTTCCCAAGCCGTGACGAAAGTGAATTTGACACCTTCGGCGTTGGCCATTCCAGCACCTCCATCAGCGCGGCACTGGGCATGATGGCTGCCGCCCGCCAACAGCAAAAAGACCGCTATGTGGTGGCCGTGATCGGTGACGGCGCGATGACCGCCGGCATGGCGTTTGAGGCGCTCAACCACGCAGGGGAGCTGGACGACAATGTGCTGGTTATACTGAACGACAACAACATGTCGATTTCACATAACGTCGGCGGGCTGTCGAGTTACTTTGCGCGCATGTGGGCCAGCAAACCCTACAACTTTATACGCTCTGGCAGCAAAAAAATGCTATCCAGAATCCCGCCTGCACTCAAAGCTGCCCATCGCGCTGAAGAGTATATGAAGGGAATGGTGTCACCTGGCACCTTGTTCGAAGAAATTGGCTTCAACTATATTGGCCTGGTTGATGGCCATGATATCGGTCGTCTGATTGAAGTACTCGGCAATATCCGGGAACTGCGCGGCCCGCAGCTGCTGCATATCGTGACGCAGAAAGGTAAGGGTTACACCGCATCCGAAAACGATCCGTTTGGTATGCATGCGCTGACCAAAATTGAAGTCAAACCGCGTAAGCCTCTGGACATTAAACCGGCTACACCCACCTACTCTGCGGTGTTTGGTGACTGGCTGATCGACATGGCTGCGCAGGACGAACGCCTGATTGCCATCACTCCGGCGATGAGTTCGGGATCAGGCATGGACAGTTTCGCAGAACAGTTTCCCGAGCGATTTTATGATGTCGCTATCGCTGAACAGCATGCAGTGACGTTTGCAGCCGGCATGGCCTGTGACGGCGCCAAACCCGTGGTTGCAATCTATTCAACCTTCCTGCAGCGCGCTTATGATCAGTTGATCCACGACGTCGCATTGCAGAATCTGGATGTGCTGTTCGCCATTGACCGCGCAGGCCTGGTTGGTGAAGACGGCCCCACTCACGCAGGCAGCTTTGATCTGAGTTTTCTGCGCTGTATTCCTAACATGTTAATCATGGCACCCAGCGACGAGAATGAGTGCCGTCAGATGTTATACACCGGCCATCAGTATACCGGCCCTGCGGCAGTGCGTTACCCACGTGGCAAAGGCCCGGGCGCTGCGATTGACAAACAGATGAGCGCGCTGCCGATAGGGCGCGGTGTCATTAAACGTCAAGGTCACAATGTGGCGATACTGGGCTTCGGCAGTCTTGTCCACACCGCAATGGCAGCCGCCGAAGCGCTGGATGCGACGCTTGCCGATATGCGTTTTATCAAACCACTGGACACTGAGCTGATCAAAGAACTTACCCGACACCACTCCCTGTTGGTCACCATTGAGGAGAACGCTGTGGCCGGTGGCGCAGGTTCCGCCGTAAATGAATGGCTGTTGCAGAACGACTATCAGATCCCCGTGCTGAATCTGGGCCTGCCGGATTTATTTATGGCACATGGCCGTGTGCCTGAAATGCTGGCGGGCATTGGACTGGATCGCGATGGCATTGTAGACGCTGTCCGCCAGAAGCTGACACGCTGTAACCTTCATCCTCGAGCGGGCAGCTTCCCCGCCGGTATCTGAATCCCCTTTAATTGCACGCAGAGCTCAACTATGGAAACGCGCGAACAACGCAACGAACGACACAAAAAAGCCATGCAGCGCAAGAAGCAGCATGTGGATGAGCGAATCGCTGCGGCGGTTATTGATAAAGGCCTGTTGCTGGTACTGACCGGCAACGGCAAAGGCAAAAGTTCATCCGCATTTGGTATGGTGGCGCGCAGTGTGGGTCACGGCTTGCGCTGCGGCGTGGTGCAATTTATCAAAGGGCAATGGGTCTGCGGCGAGCACCTGCTGTTTTCCTCACACCCGCTGGTGGAATTTTATGTGATGAACACCGGTTTTACCTGGGATACGCAGGACCGCGAAGGTGATATTGCCGCCGCTGAAAAAACCTGGGCGCACGCCGAGCAATTGCTGCGCAATCCTGAGGTTAAAGTGGTGGTGCTTGATGAGTTAACCTACATGCTGACTTACGGTTACCTGGATCACACTAAGGTACTGGATGCATTAAAACAGCGCCCCACCGATCAGCATGTGATTGTTACCGGCCGCAACGCTAACAACCAGTTGATCGCCATGGCGGACACAGTCAGTGAGATCAATGATGTCAAACACGCATTTAATGCTGGCGTGCGCGTCCAGTCAGGTATCGACTATTAAGGCGAGCCTGCTGGCATTGCTGTTTGTCTGCCCATGGATGCCGGGCTTGTTGTCAGCTCAGAATCTGCCTGCTACCGATGCAGTGTTGTCGGTGGTTGATGATACCGGCGTGGTGGTGACGCTGGCACAACCGGCACAACGCATCATCAGTCTGGCCCCGTCGATGACAGAGCTACTGTTCAGCCTGGGTGCCGGCGAGAGAATTCTGGGCGTCATGGATTACAGTGACTACCCGGCGCAGGCTCTGCAGATTCCCATCGTCGGACGCTTTGACATGCTGGATATGGAGCAAATTGTTGCGCTGCAGCCTGATCTGGTGGTGGCATGGCTGACAGGCAATCCGCGTAATGCCATCCAGCGCCTTAAGGATCTGGGCATCGCTGTATACACCGCAGAGCCCGACAGCATGTTAAGCATTTCCGAGCACCTGCTGCGCCTGGGGGAACTGACCGGACACGACGCTCAGGCAGAAGTTTTAAGCAGACAACTACTCTCACAGCTCGAGTCCATCGGGGACAATGAGGATGCCAGCACTCCTGTGCGGGTTTTTTACCAGGTCTGGCATTCCCCGATTATCAGTGTCGGCGGCACCGAACTTATTAACGACATGATCACCCGCTGCGGGGGTATTAACATTTTTGCAGAGCTGCCGGTCGGGCCACGGGTCAATCTGGAAGATGTGCTGCTTCGAGACCCCGAAGTGATCATTGCCAGCGGCTCAGACCGGGAGAGTCCGGCATGGCTGAATGATTGGCTACGTTGGCCGGAGATGTCAGCCGTTCGCGACCAACATCTGTATGCCATTGAACCGGATTTGGTGCAGCGCCACAGCCTGCGGGCGCTGCAAGGGTTACAACAGATGTGCGAATTTATCGACCTGGCCCGGCCATAATCATTGCCTGAACAGATGCCCCATCTTGCGGCTCTTGACCTCAAGATAGTCTTCATTGTGCAGGTTGTGGCCAGCCTCAATGGGTACCCGCTCAACCACTTCAACACCCAGTTCACTGAGTGCATCCACTTTCAGCGGGTTGTTGGTCATCAGACGAACCTGGCTGACACCAAAATGTTCGAATATCGGTTTGCACAGATCGTAGTCACGACCATCTGCAGCAAAACCTAGCTGCTCATTGGCCTCAACGGTATCAGCGCCCTGGTCCTGCAGAGAATAGGCGCGGACTTTGTTCAGTAACCCTATGCCTCGACCCTCCTGACGCAAATACAGAATCATACCGCGACCTTGTTCACTGATCCTTTTCATAGCAAAGTGCAATTGTGGTCCGCAATCACAGCGCATGCTGAACAAGGCATCGCCGGTCAGACACTCGGAGTGTAAGCGACACAACACCGGCTCGGGTGAACTCAGATCACCCATACCCAACACTATGTGTTCCTTACCCGTGGCAGTATCTTCAAACCCATGAATCATAAATTCGCCGAGCTCGGTAGGGAGCTTGGCACTGTCAACAAACCTTATACTCAATTGTTAAACCTCTTACAAAATCCAGACAGCCATCAGCTGCAGACAAATCCACGCCATGACACCAGCCAACACATCATCAATCATAATGCCAAAACCACCGTGCACGTGACGGTCAAACCAGCGAATAGGCCAGGGTTTGATGATGTCAAATACCCTGAACAATATAAAACCGGACAACAGCCAGAACAGACCGGGCGGCGCCAGAAACATGGTCAGCCAGAATCCGATAAATTCATCCCAGACTATCCCGCCGTGATCATGCACACCAATATCACGCGCTGTTTTACCGCAAATCCATACGCCCAGCGAAAAACCTGACAACAAAAACACTGCATAGGCAAACGGGCTCATCGCCGGCAACACCAGATACAACAACAAGGCCGCCAAGGTGCCAAAAGTTCCCGGCGCGCGCGGTGCTGCGCCACTGCCCAGTCCAAAGGCCAGAAAGTGTACCGGGTTGCGCCATACTGATGTCGGCGTGCCCGCCATTATGCTCAAACCTGCCTTGATTTGGAAAAGTGATTGTAACCTTTCAGTGACAATGGGTGTTGATGACCTGACATTGTTTTTATACGAATTCCTGCACCGTCATCGATATATCCTATACGTGTAAAGCGCACGCCCAGACCTTTCAGCGCGGCGATCGCAGCGATTTCTTTTGCCACTGGCACCGTGACACATAACTCGTAGTCATCTCCACCTGACAGTGCCAGCGCCACCTGTTCAGCCACCGGGATACAACGTCGGAATGTGCCTGACAATGGCAGGGCATCGGCCTCAATCACTGCACCCAGTGCCGGACCGGCGCTGGCCTCCAGTATGTGCTGCAGATCAGACGCCAGCCCGTCAGACATATCCAGCGCCGCTGAAGCCAGCCCACGCAGAGCGATACCGGCATTAATACGCGCATCAGGCTGGTAAAACGCCTGTTGCAGAGCATCGATGTTCTGGGCATCCAGCGCAGAACGGTCCAACCGGGCATCATCAAGCAACCACCATAAGGCGGCCGCAGCATCGCCCAGATCGCCAGTGACATAAACAGCATCACCTGCCGACGCACCCGAGCGCAGCAATGCCTTGCCGGCCGGCACTTTGCCGTGAACCTGAATGGTGATCGATAATGGGCCGCGCGTGGTATCTCCGCCAATCAACGGACATTGATATGCTTGCGCTGTTTTTGCTAGGCCGCGACTGAACGCTGCCAACCATAATTCATCTGCCGTTGGCAGGCTGATAGCCAAGGTAAATGCCACCGGCTCGGCACCCATCGCCGCAAGATCACTGAGGTTTACCAGCAGGCAGCGTTGTGCCAGCAGAAAGGGGTCGGCGTTGACGGGAAAGTGAATGGACTCGTTCAGCGTATCAATAGACAACACCAGCTGAAAACCGGGCGGCAAGGACAGAATTGCTCCGTCATCCCCCGCACCCAGCACTACATCAGCATGCGCAAAGGCCAGTTCAGGCACGGCGAAGTAGCGCCTGATCAGTTCAAATTCGCCCAGCGCCACTTTGCTCCAGCACCCGTAAGGTTTTTGACGCGCGATCAAGCACGCCGTTGATGTACTTGTGGCTATCTGTTGCGCCAAACACTTTGGCCAGTTCTACCGCTTCGTTGATCACTACTTTGTAGGGCACATCAATACGTTGTTCCAGTTCATACAGACCCAGACGCAGCAATGACAATTCAATCGGATCCAGCGCAGACATCTCCCGGTCCAGCCAAGGTGCCATCATGGAGTCCAGACTGGCAGCGTTAGCCACCACTTGCGGAAACACTTCTCTAAAAAAATCCCTGTCGATTTTGCCCTGATAATAAACCAGAAACTCGGCAAGAATGTCGTTGACCGGAGCACGCGCCATTTCCCATTGATACAGGGCCTGCAACAACATGCGTCTGGCTTTCTGCCGCTCGCTGAGCTTTTTCTTTTTACCCTCGCCATCGAGTTCGAGGCTGCGTTTGTCGGCAGACTCGGAGAAAGCTTTGGCGCTTGTTAAATCAATCACCCTGTCAGGCTCCCAGCTTGTTGATAACGCTGACCATTTCCAGCGCACCCAGCGCAGCTTCCGCGCCTTTGTTGCCCGCTTTGGTACCCGCGCGTTCGATGGCCTGCTCGATAGAATCCACGGTGAGGACTCCAAATGCGATCGGTATGCCGCTCTCCAGACTGACGTGAGCCAGGCCTTTAACACACTCGCCGGCAACGTAGTCAAAATGGGGAGTACCGCCACGAATCACCGCGCCAATGGCAATCATGGCGTCGCATGAATGTTTAACCAGCACCCGTTTAGCCAACACCGGCAACTCATAGGCGCCAGGTGCCATTACTATGGTGATGTTGTCTTCAGCTACGCCGTGACGACGCAGCGCATCCACCGCACCATCGACCAACTTCTCGACAATAAACCAGTTGAAGCGTGATGCAACGATGACAAAACGTCCATTCCCTGGGAGAAAATCCCCTTCTATTGTGCGGATTCCGCTCATGCTGTATTCCTCATATTCAATAACAAAAATCTGTAGAAACCAAACGGGTGATACTGCTGTGTCACTCTAAGGTGTCGAACTGAACAAACTCGACAACCTCAAGATCAAACCCGGTAACGGCATTAAATTTTGCCGGGTAACTGAGCAGACGCATCTTGCCCACACCCAGATCTCTCAGAATCTGCGACCCGGTACCAATGGTGATATCACTGCCGGCGTGGCGATGTCGTCGCGGAATGATTTTACGATGACCGACCACACTGGCGATGCTCTCGTTGATGTCTTCATCATAATCATCACCGCTGAGCAACACCGCAACGCCTTTGCCCTCAGCGGCAATGCGTTGCAGCGCGCGGCTGAATGACCAACTGGTACCGCCTGGCACAATCACATTGCAGATATCGCGCAAGGTGCTGGCAATGTGCACCCGCACCAGTGTGGGATCATCTTTGCTGATATCACCCATAGCGAATGCCAGATGTGTACCGCCAGAGATGGTGTCTTCGAAGGTATGCAGGTTAAAGCTGCCGTATTCGGTGGTCAGCACATTGCTGCTTTTTTTAACAACCGTATGTTCGTTAGCGATCCGGTAGTGAATCAGATCCACGATCGTACCGATTTTTAAACCGTGCTTTTCAGCAAATAATTCCAGATCGGGCCGGCGCGCCATGGTGCCATCTTCGTTCATGATCTCCACAATGGCTGCCGCAGGTGTGTAGCCGGCAAGCCGTGCCAGATCACAACCGGCTTCCGTGTGACCGGCGCGGCGCAGCACGCCACCGGGCTGCGCCATGATCGGGAATACATGACCAGGCTGCACAATATCGTCGGGGCTGGCATCACGTGCCACTGCAACCTGAATGGTGCGCGCACGATCAGCGGCGGAAATGCCGGTGGTCACACCGGTGGCCGCTTCGATGGACACGGTAAAGTTGGTGTTATACGGCGTGTTGTTTTTGCTGACCATCAAACCGAGATCCAGCTGCTCACAGCGCTGACGTGTCAGGGTCAGGCACACCAGACCACGCGCGTATTTGGCCATAAAATTGATGTCTTCAGCGCTCACTCGCTCGGCAGCAATAATCAGATCGCCTTCATTCTCGCGATCCTCGTCATCCATGAGGATAACCATTTTGCCCTGACGGATATCATCAATCAGCTCTTCAATTGTGTTCAATTTCATAACGTGTGCTTGTTAACCTGCTGTCTGAAAATTAAAACCATTAACTTAACTAAAACCATGTTCGGCCAAAAATGCCTGTGTAAGACTCGCGCCAGTGGACGGCTGCGCGGCTTTGTCTCCCAGAATCAGCCGTTCCAGATAACGACTGATCAGATCCACTTCAATATTGACCTGATGCCCGACGCGATAGGTATGAATGATCGTAGCGTTCTGAGTGTGAGGAATGATGTTAACACCGAACACAGCGCCCGACACAGCGTTGACTGTCAGGCTGGTGCCATCGATACACACCGAGCCCTTCTGGGCGATGTACTTGGCAAGATCGTCTGGCACGCGCACATCCACACGCCAACTGCCGCCATCCTCGCTGAGACTGATTATCTCGCCAACTCCATCCACATGGCCGCTCACCAGATGACCACCCAGGCGTGTGCGTGGCGTCAGTGCCTTCTCAAGATTAACCTTTGATCCGGACTTGAGAAAACGAAACGTTGTCAGGCTGATGGTCTCGTTTGACACATCCGCGCTGAATCCCTGCAGATCAAATTCAGTGACTGTCAGGCAGCAACCGTTGACCGCAATACTGTCACCGAGCTTGACGTCGGAGAAATCCAGTGCCGGGCAGCTGACGCGCAGACGCCACTCTTTGCTACGCAGACTCAGTTCGCTGACCTGGCCCAATGCTTCGATAATGCCGGTAAACATGTGTTTAACTCTCCTGCCTTTAACGGTCGTCTGACCGCGCGGATGATGGGTCGGCGCCAGACACTCGCGTCGGCACAGCAATCAAACGGCAATCGTCGCCCAGCTGTTCAACTTCAATAATCTTTAACGCGATCTGATCCTGCATACGTGTCAAGCCGTCCAGCTTGAACAGGGGCATCGCGTCATTACCCAGCAACTTTGCACCCATGTAGATGACCAGTTCATCGACCAGACCGGCCTGCATCATGGCGCCAGACAACGTCGGCCCTGCCTCAAGCAACACGTCGTTACAATCAAAGTCCAGTGCCAGCATGCTAAGGGTGGCGCGCAGGTCTACCTGGCCGCGATCGGTCATGGGCATCGAGCGCACCAGTACCCCGGCGCGCTCATAACGTGCATCATCGGCCAAGGCAGAGGAAGCGCACAATAACAGTACATCGCCCTGTGATTCAAAAATGCGTGCATCCATCGGTGTACGCAACGCGGAGTCCAGCACCACGCGTAGCGGTTGTTTACCGGCCAGGTGTTGGGCACGCGGATCGGTCAGTTGCTCCAGGCGGACATTCAGTGACGGGTTATCGACCAGTACGGTATTCACACCCGTCAGCACGGCGCAACTGGTGGCTCGCAGCCGCTGCACATCGGCACGTGCCTCAGGCCCGGTGATCCATTTGCTCTCTCCACTGGCCATCGCAGTACGACCATCCAGACTCATCGCCATCTTGCAGCGCACCCACGGCAAACCACTTTTCATGCGCTTGATAAATCCGGGATTGATGGCATCGGCCTGCACGGGCAGCACCGGTCCGGTGACTTTAATGCCAGCCTCGCGCATCCGCGTCAAACCGCGACCGGATACTTTAGGATTAGGATCTGCGCCGGCAAAAATCACTTCCGCAACACCGGCGTGAATCAATGCGTCAGAACAGGGAGGTGTGCGGCCGGTGTGTGAACAAGGCTCCAGCGATACATATACGGTAGCACCCCTTGCGCGCTCGCCAGCCTGGCGCAAGGCATTGGCTTCCGCATGCGGATCGCCGGCGCGTGCGTGAAACCCTTCTCCCACAATTTCGCCATCGCGCACAATCACGCATCCAACACGGGGGTTGGGGCCAGCAGTCAACACCGACTGGGCGAGGGCCAGCGCCCTCTGCATAGCTTGTTCAGCGATCAACAATACATGACTCCAGCAGGCCCGCGAATACGCCAGTCAAGACTGACGATCCACGTCGAATGATCAGGGAATGATGGATACATCAACCCTGATCAGAAGTTTTTGGTACAGGTACCTGATCATCATTGGACAGACGATCAATTTCGGCACGGAACTCATTCAGATCTTTGAAACTGCGATACACCGATGCAAAGCGCACAAATGCCACTTCATCAAGCTGGCGTAGCTCCCGCATCACCGCTTCACCCACCAGCTCGGAGGGCACTTCGCGCTCGCCGGTCGCCCTGATGTGATGTTTGATACGGTTAACGGCTGATTCCACCGCTTCCACACTCACAGGACGTTTTTCCAGCGCTTTGTTGAGCCCGGAATACAATTTGTTCTCGTCAAAAGGTTCACGATGACCGTTCTGTTTGATGATGCGCGGCATCACCAGCTCGGCGGTTTCGTACGTCGTGAACCGTTCCTCACAGGTGATACATTCACGACGACGACGCACCTGGTCGCCTTCAGCGACCAGCCGCGAGTCAATCACCTTGGTATCCAGCGCGCCACAAAAGGGACAATGCATGGTCAGGCGTCTCGGAAGCGCTTAATTACGCGCTTTTGTACACAGGAAAGCGCGCACACAGCGCTTTAACTTTTTCACGTACCGCATCAATCACCGACTCGTTTTTGATGTTGTCCAGAATGTCACACATCCACTCGGTCAACAGCGCGACTTCGGCTTCTTTAAATCCACGACGGGTCACGGCCGGTGAACCGATACGCAGGCCGCTGGTCACAAACGGCGGACGCGGATCGTTAGGCACTGCGTTTTTGTTAACCGTAATGTACGCGCGACCCAGCGCCGCATCGGCGTCCTTACCAGTGATTTCCTGTTTCACCAGACTGAGCAGAAACAGGTGGTCATCGGTACCGCCTGACACCACTTCATATCCACGCTTGATAAAACCTTCCGCCATCACACGGGCATTTTTTACCACCTGCTGCTGATAGGTTTTAAATTCTTCACTCATGGCTTCTTTAAAACACACGGCTTTGGCAGCAATGATGTGCATCAGCGGGCCACCCTGACTCTCCGGAAACACCGCAAAGTTCAGCTTTTTCTCCAGCTCGGGATTCGCCTTGGCCAGAATAATTCCGCCACGGGGGCCGCCCAGGGTTTTGTGGGTCGTGCTGGTGGTGACATCCGCAATCTGCACCGGACTGGGATACACACCGGCGGCAACCAGACCCGCAATATGCGCCATATCCACCAGCAGGTAAGCACCGACTTTGTCAGCGATATCACGGAATTTCTGCCAGTCAATGATGCGCGAGTACGCCGAGAATCCGGCCACGATCATTTTGGGCTTGTGCTCAACGGCGAGCGCTTCGACTTCGGCGTAGTCGATCTCGCCTGTCTGGTCATTGATACCGTACTGAACAGCATTATAGACACGGCCGGAGAAGTTCACGCTGGCTCCGTGGGTCAGGTGACCACCATGCGCCAGACTCATGCCCAGCACGGTGTCGCCCGGCTTCAGCAGCGCAAAATACACGGCAGTATTCGCTTGTGAGCCGGAATGAGGCTGCACGTTGGCATAGTCCGCACCAAACAACTGCTTGGCGCGCTCAATAGCCAGGGTCTCAACCACGTCAACAAATTCACAACCGCCGTAATAGCGTTTGCCCGGATAACCTTCGGCGTATTTGTTGGTCAACACACTGCCCTGCGCTTCCATCACTCGCGGGCTGGTGTAGTTTTCAGAGGCGATCAGCTCGATGTGCTCTTCCTGACGCTGACGCTCGCTTTCCATGGCTGCAAACAAATCCGCATCAAAATCTTTAATAGTCATGCTGGTGGTAAACATGCAATTCCCCGCTAAATGGTAAGTCAAAAGCTGGTTCGCGGCTGGAGCGTCACTGTGCTGGAGCCTGTTTTCGATGGGTCGGCATTTTACATGATGTGCGTGATATGAACACCCGGAAATTCAGAGTCTTCATTTGAGCGCGTTGTTATTGATAAAGTACTCGCCTAGCTCCCACATTACAGTTACATTTGCCATGCGACGATTCCCGCTGCAACCTGCTAGCCAACAAAACACCATTATTACGTCTGACACGGGCAATAAGATTTATGGCTTTGCAGCTTGATATTGCCACACTAGTGTTGATGTTCATTACTCTGGCACTGACATCTTTCTTAGTGATGTTTCTGGTCTGGCGCATCAACCGGGATGTGCCGGGAGTACTGTGCTGGGTAGCAGCAACACTGTTTAATACCGCCTCCGCAGTCGGATCATTAACTCAAGCACTGACAGGCGGCGATAGTGCGTGGGGGCCTTTTCTTATCAATAGCATCAGCCTTACCGCCAACGTATTGGTAGTGCAAGGCGCTTTGTTATTTCGCGGTTATGAATTCAGACGACGCTGGCAATCTTTCCTGACACTGCTTCCTGTTCTGATTATTCTCTCCTGGCTCTCCCGCCATGATCCTGTTCTGCTCGACAGTGTCCACCTGTCATTCACGATGGCATGCCAGTTAATGGCAGGCGCTGTGCTTATCTGGGGCACAGCACGCCGCAGCGAGCTGGAGGCCAATATGTTGGCTGCACTTTCTAGCATCTGCATAGGGCTGCTAATAGGCTGGCAACTGTGGATGTTAGTCAACGGTGATGACATGGCAGGGCAACGGACAGAGCCACTCGCTAATCAATGGTATCTTTTTGCCGGGGCTAACTTACATGTCACTTGGATTTTTGGCTTAAACGTCGCCTGTTACTTCCGATCGCGACAACAGGTGATGTCTCTGGCACGCGAAGATGCTCTCACTTCGCTGCCAAACCGGCGCTGGATTGATGAAACTCTTGACCAAGCCTTTGCAGAGAAACGCCGCACAGGAGAAAAATTTGCGGTCATCATGCTGGATATCAATCAGTTCAAACAGGTAAATGACCAATACGGTCACAGCGCCGGAGACAAAGTCCTTAAAGCGGTCGCCGAGCGTTTAAAAGCTGCCATCCGCGAGTCTGATTTTGCCGGCCGCTTGGGTGGTGATGAATTTTTTGTAATGGTGCGCAACCCTGAACCAGATGTCCCTCTGAATGAGCTGATTGACCGCATACGCCATCAGTTAAACGGAAAGATTACTTTACCTGGCGCTGGCGAGAATATTGATATCAGAGTAAGCATTGGTGCAGCCGTTTATCCCGCGGATGGTGACCATAAAGACGCGCTACTGGGGGCGGCTGACGCCAGTATGTATCGTGACAAAGCCAGACAAGCGGGCTAGGGAGTGACCTTAACCCGCGTCTGCCGCGATCACTACAACAATGAACGACCCCATAGTACGTTAAACTATATGACACCTGCCGCTTTTGCAAAAAACGGCGGCATAATGCAAATGTCTGATCGAGCTAATGGTACTAATTCAGGGGTAAGGTCAGAAGGTTAATTGAGCTTCTCGACAAATGCAGCAGATCGATCTTGGTCGCCTATACAAACGAACCACCGGCATTTACATCAAGAACATTTCACCTTCGCCTTTCTCACGAAACCACTTGGTAATAACAATCTTCTCACCTCTGATGACTGGCAAACCCGCATGCAAAGTGTTGCTATTTGGTCGACCACAGCTATCCAAGTTGTTCCAGGCAACCGCCATTCCTTTTTTTGGCGAAAATTTTTGTCCAAGTTTTGGAAAACTTGTTTCACCACCCTCTTCCGGTTCGTTCAGATAAATCATGAAGGTCCAGGTTCTATTTCCTTGCTTTGAAGCATAAACCTGATATTCCTCCATGCCCGGCTCAAAATAGTCAGTATGCGCCTTGAATTGTTGTCCAACCTGATATTTCTGGCCTTGCATAACCTCTGAATAATTTAAACTGACCCCAAGACATCGGGAAATATCCCTATCAACTTTGGCGATTAAAGGATCATGCATGATCCCAAGATCACAGGTCGTGCTTGTTCTAAAACTTTTGTCCTCAACTGCATTAGAAATTCCTGAGGGTCTCAATTGGCTGTTAATTAACCTCACCAGACCATCGCACTCTTCATCTGACAAAAAGTTTTTTATCATACAGAGTTGCGCCGTATCATTTATGATAAAGCCTGAGTTATCCAATATAGGTAAGTTAGACAACTTTATATAATCCACAACACCCGCATTATTACCCGAATTTTCTGGAGGCATGACTTTAAAAGGGTCGGAACCCATCATGATTTCAATAGAATGCTGGCAAAACTGATTTTTAATTAAAATATCCAGTATCTCAAGAGGATTTGAGCCGTTTTTTAGATTGGTTCTGGTCCAATCTGACCAGCTATCATCGTGGACCCTGTCACCGTTAATCTGTTTGCGTAAGTTTTTATGGTGCGCTGGAGCATTCAAATTATATTTAGGGAATTCGTTATCGACATTCATATTTGTTAGAGTCAAGGAGATATTTTCAGTCAACCCTTCAACATGATGCCACCAACCAATTGGAATAAAAAGGCAATCGCCAGGTTCCAGCTCAATGTCGATTATGTTGACGTTACTAAATTCAGGAAATTTTTCAGAATCCAGTTTTTTAAAATTAACATCGCTGAATACATGCTTATTGTTGTACATGTACGGGACTTGCATTGCCGGTATCATGTGATAAATCTTCTTCCCAACAACTTGTATAAAGAAGTTGTTAGTTAAATCATGATGAAATGGCGTAATCACTCCTTTTGGCCCCATCCACAAAAATGCATTCTCTGCAAATTTGCTCATGTTAAAATAGCCATCGCCAATGTTGTCAAAATCTTTGAGAAGCGGTTTAAGAGCAGGGTTCTTGAATGGCTGATTATAAGCAGTCATATACATGTCATTGCTGGAATTTTCAGCTGTAATTTTATTAATAAATTCTCCAAACTTTACATTTTTTTTATGCCTGTCTTTATACAACTCATAGTCATCAGACTCTTCACGACCGGCCTGAACTTCAACCATAGAGTCATAGCCAACTTTTTTAACTAGATCTGGAATTGTCCATTTAGCGGCTTCCCAATGGGCAATTGCTCCAGAGAAGATTCCAATTTTGTTCTGAAAATAATAGTCACGTAGAAATTCTTCAAAACGCGGCAGCGGAACTTTTTTTGGTTTGAGATAAGACTCATCATGCCGGCGCATGGCATCAAGCGTCTTCAGCAGCCATTCGCGCTTATGAAGTTTTTCCTGATAGGTTCTGGTAACGGACATGTATGGAGAGGCGCTAACTTCTGCGAGTGCGGCCCTTGAAGCTCGCTCATCAAGCTTATTCTGTACCATGAGCGCAACCAGCCCTTCAGGGTCTTGCCCAAGCAAAAGATTTTCAAATATCCACTTTTTCCAGTCTTGACTCACCATAATATTGTTTTCAATCATAGTATTAGTGTCTTTCAGAGCCATACTTATTCTTTAGATTTAACAATAAATAACGCTCCAACCTGTATCCCCCAACCTAGCATATATTCCAAGCCGATATCTAACACTGCGGATGCACGGCAATACTGTCCCTGACTGCAGGATCTGCGCTCGGACGCGCCACGGCATGTCACATTGGCAATGCCAGCGTAATATTTTGCATGAAAATTTCTTTCTGATGTGGTATCGATGTAGGCGAAATTTAATTTCATACCAACAATAAAGGGACCCATCTATGATCAAACCACTCCGCCAGCTCTTGTCTGGCTCTGCACTCTTAACCGTCAGCATGACAGCTGCATTGCTCACTGC
>CAMBPO010000009.1 GCA_945869725.1 Klebsiella pneumoniae | reverse complement strand
ACTCACCGGGATCTGGGTCCACGTACACGTTACCTGGGTGACATGGCGCCTCAGGAAGACTTGATCTGGCAGGATCCGGTGGCTGCTGTTGACCACGCACTGGTCAATGCTCAAGACATCGCCAATTTGAAAGCCAGTATTCTTGCGACAGGTCTTGATACCGATGAGTTGGTGTCAGCAGCCTGGGCGTCAGCAGTGACCTTCCGTGGTACAGACATGCGTGGTGGTGCTAACGGCGCGCGCTTGCGTCTGGCTCCCCAGAATCAGTGGACTGTTAACCAGCCTGAAGAATTGAGCAAGGTACTGACAGCGCTTGAAGGCGTGCAGGCTGAGTTCAATCAGTCAGCATCTGGTGGCAAACGTATATCGATGGCTGACATCATTGTGCTGGCAGGATCTGCGGCGATTGAGCAGGCCGCTCAGCGCGCTGGTCACAGCGTCACCGTGCCGTTTACGCCGGGTCGTTCGGATGCAACACAAGAGCACACTGATGTGAACTCATTCGCGGTGCTTGAGCCTAAAGCGGATGCGTTCCGCAATTACCTTGAAGAAGGTTACCCGCGTGCGCCAACGACGGCCATGATCGAGCGCGCTGCGTTGTTGAAGTTGAATATCCCGGAGATGACTGTACTGGTGGGCGGCATGCGAGTGCTGGATGCCAACTACAATGATGCACAACACGGCGTATTCACCGATCAGCCAGGAACACTGAGCAATGACTACTTTGTGAACCTGGTAGACATGTCTACCGTGTGGAGCCAATCAACAGCTGCCGCCGGTGTTTATGAAGGCCGTGATCGTGACAGCGGTGATCTGAAGTGGACAGCAACGCCAGTTGACCTGATTTTTGGATCCAACACTGAACTGCGAGCGGTGGCTGAGTATTATGCAACCAGCGAAGGCGAGGCGGAGTTTGTTGAAGACTTCGTGCAGGCGTGGACCAAGGTGATGGAACTGGATCGGTTCGATATCTAAGTCATTCAGTTATTGTTTACTGTAGGTAAACGGCAGCGCTGCAAGGCGCTGCCGTTTTTTTTTGCCTTTGGCTATTGAGCTTGCATCAGTTCGATAATGGCCGGCACCGGTGCGTTGCCATAACTCAGGAACTGGTTGTGAAAACTCTGCAAGTCAAACTCGTTGCCAAGTTGCTGTTTTGTGCGCTCCCGAAAATCATAGATCTCCGCATAACCCGTAAAGTATGAGGTCAGTTGGACCTGAGACAAGGTGATACGCAGCCATTTATTGTCGGCTTCGGTTTGCTCCTGAAACGCCTCCAGCAACATCATGTCCATGGCTTGTTGTTGTGTCATGCCCAGCACATGCACGGCGTAATCCATGATGGCATTGGTCACAACACGCAGATTCCATTTGCCATACATCAGCCACATCTCTAGTTGCTGATCTCCCCAGCCCGCTTCCAGCATCATGCGTTCGGAGTACACGGCCCAGCCTTCGATCATGGCACCGTTGCGCAACAGACTTTTGATCAATCCTGTTGATTTATTGCCATGCACCAACTGTGTGTAATGGCCGGGAATCGCCTCGTGAATATTCAGAATCTGCAATACCCAGTGGTTATATTCGCGCAGGTAACTGGCAGCTTGCTCATCCGTGTAATCGTCCAGTGGCGTCACATTGTAGTAAGTATCCGCAGTTGGATTAAACGGGCCCGGCGCACTGACGGAGGCGCCAGCGCCACTGCCGCGCATGTACTCTGGTGTTTCACGCACAGCCAACGGCCGCGTGGGGTCTTGTTCAAGCAATTGGTTCTCGCTCACAAAGTCGGCCAGCAGTGGAATTTGCCGTTCAATTTCACTGATAAAATCCTCGCGCGCCACATGCTGATCTGACAGGTGGTCTATCAGTTGGCCAATGCGCTGCAGTCGATCTTCAGGCATCGCTTGCCCGGCAAAATACTTGGGCCACAGTTCAATGGTAATGGCATCCATGGAGTCGTGTAATCGCGCCTTTTCTGCCATGGCTCTGTCGTACATCTGCCGGGCACTGAATCCAGACTGGACATCAAACGCAAATTTGGATTCGTACACATCTTCGCCGATACGGAAGTCTTTTCCGGCACTGTCACCGAGGTCGCTGACGATGTTCTGCATTTCGGTGATGAAACCCTCAATAGTGTTAACGGCTTCCTGGCGAAGTTGCTCAAATCGGGCTTTTTCGGCGCTTTCCAGACTGGATGCCGAGACGCGCTCCTGAAGGCTGCTACCCAGCAGATTCAGAGTGCCGCGATTCTGCGTCATCGCCAGCTCGGTGTGTTCCCGGGTAGGGTTGCTGATACTGGCGCGGGCAGCCTGATAATACGCTGGTAATTGCTCCAGTCTCGCCATCACCGTGCGCAAGCGGTCTTCCTCAGATGCGTACGGTGTGTTCAGGATCAGACCGATAGGGCCTGCTGCATTGTAACTGGAGGGATTCCATTGCCATTCCCTGAACTCCGTCAGATACCAGCGCATGGATTGCAGACGATTACTAAGCAGGTTGTGGTCTATGCGCAACGTGGGCGAGAGCGTTACAGGGTCAAACTGTGCCAGTTGTGCAAGTTCTGCATCAATAAACAGCAGATCGTCTGCCCGGCGGGTTTCATCCGGCAGAGTTACGCGATGCGCATCTTCGTAACGTCCTGAAAAAAGTGACCACTCGGGGTTGCGCTGCAGCATGCGTTGCATGAGAGATTCACTGTAGTCGGTAAATTCAGCATCAAACGCAACATTGGTTATAGGTTGCTCAACAAGCGAAGGCAAAGCTTCTGAGGGTGCAGTTGAGCCAGTTTGTGGCGGTGTGTCAGGTGAACAGGCAGACAGACTAAGCAAGACCAGTGCGGCTGGCAGAGCGCAGGCCTTAAAAAGGGAGAGGCGCATAAACAATGTCTCTGAAGAATTAAAAAAGTTAGCGTTGATTAGGTTTGATTCTGACCGATTTTGAAAAAGTCGGCTACTATGCGCACATTCGATGGCAAGTCTAAACGATGAAGGTCAGTGATGAGGGTGATTACAGTGAGTACCGTTCCCGTGGAACTCTACAAAATTCTCAAATTTGAGGGTTTGGTGGGCAGCGGAGCAGAGGCTAAAGCGGTGGTTGCCGAAGGGCAGGTAAAGGTAAACGGCGATGTTGAGACCCGCAAGCGCAAAAAAATTCTCGACGGAGATCTGATCGAGTTTGGCACAGAAAAGCTGCGTATTGTGCTTGACGAGACGCCACAGGAAAACTGATCACGATGAACCATAATGATGTGTTGCGCCGTATCCGTTATACCCTCGATTATGACGACACTAAGATGATAGAGGTGTTTGCTCACGCGGATCACCTTGTCAGTAGAGAGCAGGTGTGTGCATGGCTGAAGCAGGATGACGACGCTGAGATGGTCAAGATCAGTGATCGCGAAATGGCCACTTTTCTCAATGGTCTGATTAACCAGCGAAGGGGCCGCAGAGACGGGCCTCAAGCTGACGTTGAAAACAGGCTGACAAACAATATGGTGTTGATGAAACTTCGTATTGCCATGAATCTGCAGTCAGACGATGTTCAGGCCTTGCTGGCCGACACCGGGTTGAATTTCAGTAAACATGAAATCAGCGCGTTGTTCCGCAAACCGGGACACAAACACTATCGTGAGTGCGAGGATCAGTTTTTGCGTAATGTGCTCAAAGGTTTGCAGAAGCGTTTGCGCAAACCGGATTAATGTTTTTATTGAAATACCATCAATTGACTTTAACTATCAGGGGATAAAAATGCGGGTTTTAATGGTTGTAATGCTTATGCTGTTGTCATCCATCTCTGTGGCTCAGAGCACACTCATGATTGATGCAGGTCGGGGAGATATTCCTTTATTTGTACCAGCGAGTTACGACAGTGACGCGCCGGCGCCGCTTATCGTGTTGTTGCATGGTTATGGTTCTAATGGTGTGCAGCAGAATCAATATTTGCGCATCAGTGAAATGGTTGATCGTTATGGATTTATCTTGGCAACGCCTGACGGGACTCAGGAAACTGCAGGTCGCAATGCGCGTTTCTGGAACGCTTCCGAGGCCTGTTGTAATTTTTTTGCCACTGAACTGGATGATTCAGCCTATGTTCTGGCGATCATCAACGCGGTGAAGTCGCAGTACACGGTGGACGCTCGGCGCGTTTATCTGATTGGTCACTCCAATGGCGGATTTATGTCTTACAAAGCGGCTCATGATCACTCTGATGTGATTGCCGGAATCGCCAGTCTGGCAGGTGCCGAAGCCACAGTTGAGTTGCCAGCACCCGCGAACCCTGTTCATGTGCTACAGATTCACGGCACAGCCGATGGCACAATTGCCTACGCCGGTGGTGAAATTCAGGGCAATGTTTATCCGGGCGCTGTCGAAACAGTTACACGATGGGCTGGATATAACGGTTGTACTGCGGAAAATCTGGTGACAGCTACTCTGGATCTTGATCAGAGTCTGGAAGGGCTTGAAACAACGGTCACCCGCTACGGTAACACCTGTCAGCCAGGTGGTTCAGCAGAGCTTTGGACAATAGCTGAAGGTGCGCATATTCCTGCGATATCCACAGTGTTCCCGGCAGAAGTAGTTGAGTGGTTACTGGCACGGCCGAAGATTCACGCCAGCGAGCGTCTGGCTGTCAGCCAAAAATAATGCAGGTGGCCTTATAGCAACTGACGGCAACACGGCGTTGTGATCCATCACGATAATGAAGGATGGATCATAACGCTGAGCGCCAAGTTGACGAAAAAACAGTGAAACAAAAAGCGCTTATGTGGACGCGCTACTGGCTGTCATCAATGCGTTTTGCGTGAAATGCGCAGGGCGATTGTGGCAGCGACTGTTGTCAGCAGTTCATAACCAATTGCGCCGTACGTATAAAATGTAACCGGCTCGGGAGAACCCAGAAATCCGATAAAACGGGCTACGGTGATGCTGCCGATGCCAATGACCAGCACCAGCAGCCCCGATTTATAATACTGCACTCGCGTGGCTGCGATAAGACAAAACACCCCGATGCCAGTTTGCAATCCGCCATACATCGAGGAGATCTCGGCGTAAGCATCACCATTGCTGATAATCAGTCCCGCGTAACCAGCAGGTACAGCAGGAGAAAACAGGCTAATAAGGCCGTAACCGATAAACACCAGCGCGGAAATCCACAATACAATTTTGCCGGTCATAAGTGCGTGTCCTTCCAATATTTGTTTCCAATCATATACGCTGACAGTAAGTGCGGCAGACCAAAAGTGACTTAAATAACAAGCTGCATTGATGTACCAATAAAGGCTCAGTTTGCCGAGACGTCTTTAAAACCCTCACGATTAGGCATTTGCACCGCGGGCAGGGTGTTTTTGTCGAGCACAAAATCCTCGGCAATCACGCCGTGCAAATGCAGCACAAAGGCCGTCACCTGGTACACCTCGGTATTGCTCAGAGACTTGGGTGCTGTTGGCGGCATTGCGCGCCGCACATAGTCAAACAAGGTGCTGGCATGTGGCCAGTAACTGCCGACCGTTAACAAGGGCGGAGTGGTTGAAACGGATCCGCCTACCAACGCGGGCGATCCGTTTGCACCTTCACCTGCAGCGCCGTGACATGCTGCACATTGTTGTTGATATACCACTTGCCCCTGCGCAGCAGTGCCGCTGCCTTCAGGCAGGTTGTGACCATCAGGCGCAACAATCAGATCCCAGTCGGCCAATTGCGCCTCGGTGATCGCGCTGCCAAGTGCAACAGGATTAGCAGGTGCCTCTGCGGCGAGCCCGATTGAAGCCACGTTGAGCGTAAACACACCCGCTGTCATCACAAAAATAGAAACCGCGTTACGCATAAACATTTTTAACATCTCCCTGCGCTGATACAGACCAGCTTTGAATAGCATTGTAGTGATAGCGGTTTGCAGGGTTGTAACCTGCCATCCACATATCACGGCCTGGTTGCACATTATTGCTGCTGTCGGTTGCCCGGCTTTGCAGGATCGCCGGCGCGCCACCCCACTGCCAAGGCAGGCGGAAACGTGCCAGTGCCAGATGTTGCTGGCCGGCTTCAATGTGCGCATCAGCCCAGGTTCTGCCGCCATCTGCTGAGATTTCTACACGTCGAATGGCGCCATGGCCTGACCAGGCCACGCCGGTGATTTCGTGGATGCCCTGACGCAATATTTTCATCTGCCCTGATGGCGACGTGATTACGGATTTGACACCCATCGGGTAGGTGAATTGCAGACTTTTTCCATCCGGCAACAGGTCAGTATATTTGGAGGTTTCATCGCGAAAGTGGGCCGGCGCATCAGCAACTTTTATCTGAGTCAGCCATTTCACGCTGACATTGCCTTCCCAACCCGGCACAAACAAGCGCATGGGATAACCTTGTTCCGGGCGAATGGGCTCGCCGTTCTGGTAGAGCGCAATCATGACGTCATCAAGCGCCTTTGACAGCGGAATTGAACGCCCCATGCTAGCGGCATCAGCACCTGTTGCGGTGATCCAGGCAGCCGTGTCGGTAACACCTGCTTCTGCTAACAATGTTGACAAACGCACGCCCGTCCACTCTGCACACGACAACAGACCGTGTATAGCGGCTGCGTTGGTATCGCCTGCGGTAGCAACCGTATTGGCGCCGCTGTTGCCTGAACACTCAAGGAAATAAATCTGGCTGACCATGGGATAAGCCAGCAGGTCTTCGTAAGAAAAACTCAGCGCCTGGCGCACAAGCCCATGGATGACAAAACGATGCTGGGCGGGGTCAATGACCGGTACACCACTGTGATGGCGTTCAAAATGCAGGCTGTTGGGGGTGATGGTGCCACGGAGCAAATGCAAAGGTGTACGCGATACGCCTGAACCTGGCGCAGTTGCGCTAGGGGCGCCTGCCAAGCGTTTAACGTCCGCTGCAAATGGCGAAGGTGCGCCATATTCCGACGGCCCGTTACCTGGTGCTTTTGACCATGCAGGGATGCTCAACATGCCTGCATCGGCGCCGAGCGCTGAGCCTGCCGCGATTGAGCCGATGCCGGCAAGACCTAAGCCAAGCAGATGCCTGCGATGAATCAGGCCATTACCTGCGATGTATTCCGGATTATGTTTAGTGTCCATTGGTGTTCCCTCGTTGTTATTCTGGAAATCAGGTTTGAGCATAAATGAGCTTGTGTCTGTTTGCCATTAGCCAAGCTAATTTAGATTGGAAATGTTCTGCCCAAGGGCTAAAGTAGAGCAGCCTTTGGCATGTGAACAAACAGATGCATCACCCGATAAAAGATCAAAAACCTACAACAAAAAAACTAAGAGGAGAGCACACCATGCGACGACTAAAATATACAGCCCTTGGGCTGATGCTTTTAACCAGCCAGACGCTGGCACAGTCCGACGAGAGCGTGCTGTTTATCGGCAACAGTTTCACTTTTGGTGCCGGTTCTGCGGTTCGTTTTTATAGAGCGGACACCGTGACAGACCTCAATAATCTGGGCATGGGCGGCGTGCCCGCCTTGTTTAAGTCCTTCACACAGCAGGCGGGACTTAACTACGAGGTCTCGTTGGAGACTGAACCTGGCAGTGGTCTGGATTTTCACCTGCAGAATCGACTGGGTCTGATCGCCCGACGCCCTTGGGACACCGTGGTTATGCACGGTCAGAGCACACTCGACTTCGACAAGCCCGGAGATCCGGTCAAACTGGTGGAAACGGTTAAGCAAATGGCCGATATCCTCGTCGCCCGTAACTCCGCTATAGACATCCACCTGATGGCGACGTGGTCACGCGCGGATCAAATCTACCCGGAAAACGGTGCCTGGGCCGGGCAACCGGTTGCCGCCATGGCCAATGACGTGCGCGCGGCCTATGACGCGGCGGCGGTGGCTCCGAACGTGCGCGGTGTTATTCCGGTGGGCGAAGCGTGGACCCGAGCCATGGAAACGGATGTCGCTGACGTCAACCCTTATGATGGCATCGATTTTGGCAAGGTGAATCTGTGGACCTACGATCACTATCACGCCAGCGCACATGGCTCCTATCTCGAAGCGCTGGTGGTTTTTGGCAGTTTGACCGGTCTCGATCCACGCTCATTGGGCGCCAATGAGTGCTCGGCCTTTGAACTGGGTATGACCATGGAGCAGACTCGCGCGTTGCAGCAGGTTGCCTTTGACGAACTGGCCAATCATGGCACCGTCCAGCCTATGCCCTTTGAACCTGGCGTTCGGCTGTCGCCGGCGCGGTGTTCTGCGATAGATTAAATATTGGTACCGGAGGTCGGAGTCGAACCGACACGCTTTTAAGGGCACCGGATTTTGAGTCCGGCGTGTCTACCAGTTTCACCACTCCGGCAGGGGGGGTGTAAAGCGGGCGCAATTATAACAACATTGATTGATCTGGCAATCACTATCTTTTAACCAGATTCAGCGTCTAGATTAAACACGTTCAGCTGAGTATTCTCTGCATCGTGGTGACATCAGAGTTTACTTAAGCGTTTTTTTGCCAGTACTTTTGCAAGTACTTTGTTGACCATATTTCACTACAAACTACTCATTGCAAACACTGACAGGAACCAGGCTATGAAACGAATGTTAACAATGTTGCCGCTGTTACTTGTGTCTTCATTGGGTCTCGCTCAAATCCCGGCGTTACCTGATGACGCACAAACACTTGTCGATGCGGTGATGCCGCAAGTCATCGAATGGCGCCGCGACTTCCACCAGCATCCCGAACTTGGCAACCGCGAATTTCGCACCGCTGGCCTCATTGCTGAGCATCTGGAGTCGCTGGGCATGGAAGTACAGACCGGCATTGCGCACACCGGTGTTGTTGGTATTCTCAAAGGTGGCCAACCTGGCCCGGTGGTGGCTCTGAGGGCAGATATGGATGCCTTGCCGGTAGAAGAACGTGCGGATGTTGCGTTTGCCTCACGCGTACGCACTGAATATAACGGACAGGACGTTGGAGTGATGCATGCCTGCGGTCACGATAATCACATGGCGATACTCATGGGGGCAGCCAGTGTCTTGGCCGGCATGAAAGACGAGTTGCCCGGTACCATCATGTTTATTTTTCAACCAGCAGAAGAGGGCGCGCCCGAAGGTGAGGAAGGCGGCGCAGAATTGATGCTAAAAGAAGGTTTGTTTGCCACCATCAAGCCGGACGCCGTGTTCGGGCTGCATGTTTGGCCAATTCCTGCCGGTCAGATTGCCGTGCGTGAAGGCGGCACTATGGCCTCCAGTGATGAATTCACCATTCGCGTCAATGGCCGGCAGACTCATGGGGCGGCGCCTTGGGCGGGTATCGACCCGATTGTCGTCGCTGCTCAGATAGTGATGGGTTTGCAGACCATTCCAAGTCGTCAGCTGGATAGCACCTTGACCCCTTCAATTGTAACGGTGGGCGCAATAAATGGTGGGGTTCGTAGTAATATCATTCCCGACAGTGTTGAAATGATTGGTACGCTACGCACGTTCGATGCTGAGACCCGTCGTCAGATTCACGAACGCGTTGAACGTACCGCCACGCAGATCGCTGCCAGTGCTGGTGCGACAGTGGATGTAAACATCAATCTTGGTTACCCGGTGACCTTTAATGACCCTGCGTTAACCAGACAAATGGCGCCGACACTGCAACGTGTTGCGGGCGAGCGGTTTGTTGAGTCGTCGCTGATCACCGGTGCTGAGGATTTCTCTTATTATGCCAACGAAGTCCCCGGTGTATTCTTTTTTCTGGGCATCGGCGCGGATGATCCGGCGTTAGTTCATCCAAATCATTCTCCGTACTTTTATGCTGACGAACGGGCACTGCCTGTCGGCGTAACAGCCATGACGGCGCTGGCACTGGATTTTTTGCGTAACGGCGCTTTGTAAATCTTTTTACCAATGGTGACAAACCCATCCAATAGTCCGGGGAGGACTTATGCCTTACTTGTTAACAATCAATGGTCAATCTCACGAGGTTGATGTTGAAGGTGATATGCCACTGCTGTGGGTTGTGCGAGAACAACTTAACCTGACCGGCACAAAGTTCGGTTGTGGCATGGCACAGTGTGGCGCCTGTACTGTGCAGATTGACGGTGTGGCAACGCGCACCTGCGTGCTCACTGTCGCTGATTCGGTGGGCAAAAACATCGTTACCATTGAAGGCCTGCAATCGCCGCAGGCCCTGGCCATTCAGAATGCATGGGTTGAATTGCAAGTGCCACAATGTGGTTACTGTCAATCGGGGCAGGTTGTGTCAGCAACAACATTGCTTGAGCAGAACAGTAATCCAAGCGATGCCGATATTGATGCTGCCATGTCTGGCAATATCTGCCGTTGTGGCACGTATCCGCGTATCAAAGCCGGCATCAAAATGGCCGCGGCGCAGTTTTACAACGCAGCAGGAGCCGCATAATGAACATTAATCGTTTTCTGAAATCTAGCGCCGGTCATCAGGCTGTTGATAACAGTCGTCGATCTTTTCTGAAAGTTACTGCTGGCACATCTGCCGGTTTGATGTTGGGCGTCAGTTTCAACGGTTCTGCACTTGCGCAATCTGCCGCTACCGATGCTGCGTTGGAGTTAAACGCTTTTGTGAGCATCACACCCGATAACGTAGTGAAAGTGCTGATCAAGCATCTTGAAATGGGACAGGGCGTTTACACCGGCCTGGCAACCTGCATTGCTGAAGAAATGGATGCGTCCTGGAGTCAGGTTGAGTGTGAACATGCACCGGCGAATACCGCAAAATACGCAAATCTGCTAATGGGACAGCAAGGCACTGGAGGCAGTACAGCAATTGCCAACAGCTTTATGCAGATGCGTCAGGCGGGTGCTGCTGCTCGATCAATGCTGGTAACTGCGGCAGCAGCGCAGTGGCAAGTGCCAGCCAGCGAAATCACGGTCAGTGATGGCATCTTAACGCACGGCGTACGATCTGCGACTTTTGGTGAATTGGCGATTGCAGCCGCACAGCAGCCGACGCCCGATGCCGGTAGTCTGACTCTGAAGACGCCTGCCGAGTTCAAACTAATAGGCCAGGAAAACACCTTGCGCAAGGATGTCGGCAAACACAACGGCACTGCGATTTATACACAGGACGTCAAACTGCCTGGAATGCTCACAGCTGTCGTAGCGCACTCGCCACGTTTTGGTGGCAAGGTAAAATCGTTTGACGCAGGCGCGGCGCTGGCACGCCAAGGTGTGCGACAAGTATTTGAAATCGATAGTGGTATTGCTGTTCTCGCAACAGACTACTGGTCAGCCACCAAAGGCCGTGAATTGTTGAGCATCGAATGGGATGACAGTGCCGCTGAAACCCGCGGCACTGCGGATATTCTGCAACAGTATCGTGGTCTTGTAGATACTGCCGGCGCTGTCGCCGAGTCTCATGGCAATGCAGAACAGACATTGGCACAGTCCGCCGATGTGACTGAACTGGTGTTTGAATACCCGTATCTGGCTCACGCACAGATGGAGCCGATGAATTGTGTGGCGCAGGTTAACGGTACCTCAGCGGAAATGTGGTACGGCTGTCAGAGCGCCTCTGGTGATCAGGCGGCCATTGCACAGCTATTGGGTACAGGCATCGAACACGTAAAAATAAATACCGTGTTTGCCGGTGGCGGGTTTGGGCGTCGCGCAAATCCGGTCTCAGATTATGTGCTGGAGGCTGTACGTATAGCCCGGCAGGTTCAGGGAACACCCGTGAAACTGGTGTGGTCGCGTGAAGATGACATGCAGGCAGGTTATTACCGTCCCGCTTACGTACACAAACTGTCAGCGTCACAGGATGCAGATGGCAAACCGGCAGCTATTCAGATCAGGGTTGCCGGTCAGTCAATAATGGCCGGGACGTCGCTGGGTGCCATGATGATTTCTAACGGTATTGACATCACTTCTGTTGAGGGATTATCAGATATGTCTTATGACATACCTGAGCGTCAGGTTGAATTACACTCACCAGAAATAGGTATTCCGGTGCAGTGGTGGCGTTCCGTTGGCCACACGCACACCGCTTTCAGCAAAGAAGTGTTTATTGATGCCTTGGCTAGGAAAGCAGGTGCCGACCCGGTTGCATATCGACTTGAATTGCTGAAAAACAATCCGCGTGAAACTGCCGTACTAAAGTTGGCCGCCGAGAAAGCTGGCTGGGGAACAACACAGCTACCCGCAGGTTGGGGTCGTGGTGTTGCAGTGCATACCTCGTTCGGGTCAACAGTGGCGGAGATTGTTGACGTTTCTGTTCAGGGCAATAACTTCAAGGTTGAACGAGTTGTGGCGGCGATTGACTGCGGTATCGCCGTAAATCCGAATATCGTCAGGGCTCAGGTGGAAAGCGCTATCGCTTACGGGCTCTCTGCTGCTCTGGCTGATGAGGTGACTCTGACCGCCGGCAATGTTGATCAAACCAATTTTCACACCTATCGGGTATTGCGCATGAACGCCATGCCGTCCGTTGAGACGCATATCGTGCCTTCAACCAACGCCCCTTCGGGTGTTGGTGAACCGGGTACTCCTCCGATCGCGCCCGCAGTTGCCAATGCTTTGGCTGCGGTGACCGGACGGACATTCACGCGTTTACCGTTGAAACTGGCCTGACTAAGATCCGCAACTGGCGCTGTACCTTGGATAACCTGGTGCAGCGCCCGCTGCGGATGTTCTTATTTACACAGAGGCGAGAAAGCGCCTCAGTTCTGTCCAAGTCGCTTCCGGGCTGTCAACCTGAAAGGTATGGCCACCTGCAATGCCTTTACCCTGAGCATTGGTGGATTCCATCTGCCAGATGCCCAACACATCGTACTGACGCCCCATGGGCGCATTCAGGCCCCATAAAACGTTAAGTGGGCATTCGATTTTTTTTCCTGCTTCCAAATCTGCTTTATCGATCTGCATATCCATGCGCGCCGAGGCGCGGTAGTCCTCACACATACCGTGAATAGCTGCCGGGTCCTTGTATATCTCTGCAAAAATTTCGCCGATTTCACCTGTGCCGCCACCGGTAATGAACATGCCAGTACTTGCGATGATGTCCTCCGGAAAGGGGGTGGGACGCAGGAACAGAAACCAGTGAAAATAGGTTTCCACAAAGGTCAGCGTCACATTGTTATAAAGATAGTGCGCCGGGACGATATCCAGTACGGTCAGGTTTTTAACCCGCTGTGGATGATCGAGTGTCAGACGGCGTGCGACTCGCCCACCGCGGTCATGACCTATCAGCGCAAACTCTTCGAATCCCAGCATACTCATGACGTTGGCGTTGTCTTGCGCCATTGTGCGCTTGGAGTAATTGCGGTGATTTTCGCCTCCTGCGGGTTTACTGCTCCAGCCGTAGCCGCGCAGATCGGTTAATACGACCGTATAGTCTCGAGCCAGATTTACTGCGACTTCCGCCCATGTAAAATGCGATTGCGGAGCTCCGTGCAACAACAACAGGGGCGGGCCGCTACCACCTACCAGCGTATGGATACTCACTCCGTTAGTGTCCATTGTCATGGTTTCAAAACCGGGGAAGTACTTTGCGTCCAATTCAGCGGCATTGGCGGGTACGCGCGCGAAGGTCTCGGGCTGTGCCATCACTTTGTGTGGCTGTGCCAATAGTGAGGAACCCATTAGCAACGCACTGCTTTGCAGGAAGTTGCGTCGCTCGCTGGAGAAAAATAAGCCGGTATTCTCGATATCGTTTTCATTGTTCATGCCCTCGATCCTCGGTTCTTAACAGTTCATTAACGGGGTGCGGCTCGATATCCGGATTAACCCAGAATTCAGAGTTTACAGCGTGGATGTTTTGACATAAAAATGATCCATGCGCAAACCAGTATCGTAATCGCCAGGTAATTAATAAATTCTCTACCAAATATTTTATTAACGGAACAACTCAAATGAAAAAAACGTTATTAACACTGCTAGGTTTAATGATGGTCACCGGTCAATTGTGGGCTCAGTCACCGGTTGACGGTACCTGGGATTTCGCTATGACCAGCCCGATGGGCTCGGTGAACGCCAAGGTCCTGCTTGTCACCGATGGAACATCGCTTATTGGTGAGTTTGATCTTGGTGCGGGTCGTAAGTGGCCGATAGAAGAGGGGCTCGTTAATGGCAATACCATCAGCTTTAAAGTCACTCGTGATGGCGCGGCCATGACCTATGTGATGAATGCCACCATTGACGGTGATGCCGCCAAAGGGGTTGCTACCGCGATGGGTAGCACTGCAGAATGGACTATGACCCGGGCAAACTGATTCAGAGTGATTTGTAAACGGCCCTTCAACAACAAGCCCTCGCAGGTAGTGATGTCATGATTGGCAAGATTATTCAGGTAGCAATGCTGGGCTTTGTATTAGTGCTGGGAACTCCGGTACTGAACGCACAAAACCAGAGTGAAAACGAGACTGCCATTGCGTCAGCGATGGCGGCGCTCGACGAGTTCATGCTGACATTCAACTCGCGTGATCCGGTTGCATGGGCCGAATCTCTTAACTACCCCCATGTCCGGTTTGCCAGTGGTACGGTGACTATCTGGCACACACCAGAAGAATTCGCCTCGGGTGAATCCTTTGAACGCCTTGCTGCAGAAGGCTGGGATCATTCACGGTGGATATCACGCGAGGTAGTCTTGGTTTCGCCTGGAAAAGTCCACGTCAATACCGTTTTTCAGCGTTTTAATGTCAATAATGAATCAATTGGCACCTATGAGTCGCTGTACATCGTAACCCGTGATGCCAACGGGCACTGGGGTACACAAGCACGCTCAAGTTTGGCGCCATGATGCACATTCATGGTTGGGCGTTTTAGTCCGCTGGAAATAGCATGCTGATTGGGGCACACTTGCGCCCCATGCAACTATCCGACTTTGATTATTATTTGCCCGACGAATTGATCGCCCGCTATCCGGGTGAGACCCGCAGTGGCAGCCGCCTTCTATGTCTTGATCGCCATTCCGGTGCTTTAAAGCATCGTATTTTCAGTAATATCATCGAGATGATTCAGCCCGCGGATCTGCTGGTTTTTAACGATACCCGTGTAATTCCGGCTCGCTTGTTTGGTCACAAGGTGACTGGCGGTCGGGTCGAAGTCATGATTGAGCGTATGCTTTCAGACAATCAGGCAATCGCCCAGGTGCGCGCCAGCAAATCACCAGCATCCGGAACGCTGATAAAGCTGGTGTCCACGGACAATTCTGAGTCCATCGATGCAGAGGTGCTGGGTCGGCAAGGCGAATTTTTTCACTTGCAGTTTTTGTCGTCAGAACCTTTAGTCACCCTGCTGGATCGTTTTGGTCACATGCCACTTCCCCCTTACATAGACAGAGCCGATGAACAGTCGGATTCCAGTCGGTATCAAACTGTTTACAGCCGTAACCCCGGCGCAGTAGCGGCCCCGACTGCCGGGCTGCATTTTGATGATGCTCTGCTTAAGGCGCTTGCTGATAAAGGCGTTGATCAGGCTTTTTTAACCTTGCATGTCGGCTCCGGCACCTTTCAGCCAGTGCGAACTGATAATGTGTTTGAACATAAAATGCACAGCGAGTGGATCAATGTATCCACAACGGTTGTTGATCAGGTCGAACGTTGTAAGGCCAGAGGTGGCCGGGTAATCGCCGTTGGCACAACATCTGTGCGCAGCCTTGAATCGGCTGCCCGTATCGCTGAAAAGGGTGGGCACCTGGGTATTCAGTCATATTCCGGCGAGACAGATATCTTTATTTATCCGGGATATCAGTTCACGGTTGTCGACGCCATGATCACTAACTTTCATCTTCCACGCTCGACGCTGATGATGTTGATCAGTGCATTCTCCAGTCGTGACAAGGTCATGGCCGCCTATGAAGAGGCCATCAGTCAGCGATATCGCTTCTTCAGCTACGGCGATGCCATGTTTATTAGCTAGTGGTATACTCTGGCACCTTGAATTTTCAACACAATCCGTTCTCAATCCAGAAATTTACACAGAAAAAGGTTTTTTTATCATGGCTAAATCACCCGTTCGCGTTGCAGTCACCGGAGCCGCCGGTCAAATCAGCTATTCATTGTTGTTTCGCATCGCTTCAGGCGAAATGCTTGGCAAGGATCAGCCGGTTATTCTGCAATTGCTGGAAATTACACCCGCACTTGAAGCGTTAAAAGGTGCGGTCATGGAGTTGGAAGATTGTGCATTCCCACTTCTGCAGGGTGTTGTTCAGACTGATGATCCGAATGTTGCGTTTAAAGATGCCGATTATTGTCTGCTGGTGGGAGCCCGTCCTCGCGGCCCCGGCATGGAGCGTAAGGATTTGCTGGCCGCCAATGCTGCTATTTTTTCAGTGCAGGGCAAAGCAATCAACGATAACGCCAGCCGCTCAGTCAGGGTGCTTGTTGTTGGTAACCCAGCCAATACCAACGCGCTCATTGCCTATCGCAATGCACCTGATCTAAAACCCGGGCAGTTTACGGCGATGACACGTCTGGATCACAATCGTGCAGTGGCGCAGCTCGCGGTGAAAACAGGCAAACACAGCACTGATGTTGATGGCATTATAATCTGGGGTAATCATTCTGCTACTCAGTACCCTGATGTACACCACACGACTGTTGCTGGCAAAAAAGCACTGGACTTGATAGATCAAAGCTGGCTGACGGGTACGTTTATACCCAATGTTCAGCAGCGCGGCGCGGCCATTATCAAGGCCAGAGGTCTTTCATCTGCAGCATCTGCTGCCAATGCCGCTATCGAACATATGCGTGATTGGGCGTTAGGAACTCACGGCAAAACTGTCTCCATGGCGATTCACAGCGATGGCAGCTACGGAATTGAGAAAGGCCTGATTTATTCATTCCCTGTTACGTGTGCCAACGGTGAGTACACCATTGTGCAAGGCTTGGACACTAATGCGTTCAGCCGTGACCTGATGCAGAAGACTGAAAAGGAACTGATGGAAGAGCGCGATGCTGTCGCGCATCTGCTGCCCTGAAGCCAATGATAAATGGGTCTCTGGCGTTGTTGAAGCAAGCAGAAAACTGCAGAGACTCATTATGGTGACCGGCTCATGACACTTCGAAAATCAGCACCGTTTATCCCAGTTTCGTCCAGAGAATTACAGTTCTGGATATTCCAGTTGAGTGGCTGGGGTCTGTGGGTGCTGATGTTGGTTCTGCGGGACATGACCTTTGTGCCGTCAGAATATATGCTCGAACGGTTCAGTGTTTTTGTTGTCGATGCAGTGATTGGTATCGGTTTAACAACCGCTCTCAGATATCTTTATCGAGCTGTGTGGGACTTACAGGTTGTTTTTCGTTTGTTTGCCGGTTTGTTTGGGTGCTGGCTCGCTGCTCAAGCCTGGCGGCCAATCAAAGTTCTAATCACTGATTCTGATTTTGGCGCCAGTGTTGACATCACGGGTTATGGTTGGGCGAGTTTCAGCAACATGCTGCCGATCTCCATGTCTATCCTGATGTTGTGGAGCGTTCTGTATTTTTGTATCAAGTACTACCAGTTATTTCAGAGCGAAAAGGAGAAAAATCTTCGTTCTGAGGCGCTCGCCCATGAGGCTCAGCTGCGCATGTTGCGGTATCAGCTCAATCCCCACTTCCTTTTTAACACCCTCAATGCAATTTCTACCTTGATTCTGGTGCAATCGACTGACCAGGCAAATACCATGGTGACGCGGCTAAGTAAATTTTTGCGTTATTCTCTTGAACACGACCCGCTGGATAAAGTTGATCTCGCTCACGAGTTGGCAACGTTGCGGTTGTATCTAGAGATCGAAAAAGTACGTTTTGAGGAGCGCTTGCGTCTTGAATTTGATATCAGTGAGCAGGCGTCGAAAGGACTGTTACCGAGTATGCTGCTGCAGCCATTGGTTGAAAATTGTGTCAAACATGCCATTGCTCGCAGTGAGCAGGGCGGTACTATATGGATAGCAGCGAGTGTCATCGATGACAGGCATTTGCGCATCTTGGTGGCAGATGATGGTCCTGGTGCAGTCAAAGATCCGGAATCGACAGGAGTTGGGTTAAAAAATATCCGCGACCGGCTTAGGGAGATTTACGGTGCCAATCATCAGCTACTCTTCACATCACGTGAACCCAGAGGTTTTAAGGTAGAGGTGGTAATTCCTTATGAAACACGATAACTCAGCTCAAATGATGCGGGTTTTGGTAGTGGATGATGAAGCTCTCGCTCGTAAGGGTTTGATGTTACGGCTGCAGGATCTCGGAAAAACAGAGGTTTTGCGCGAGTGCCAGAATGGCAGAGAGGCTCTGGAAGCGATTGCGGAATTGACGCCAGACTTGGTGTTTCTGGATATTCAAATGCCTGGCATGAGCGGTTTTGATGTGGTGGAAAGGCTGCAACAGGACAATATGCCTCTGGTGATCTTTGTAACAGCTTACGACGCCTATGCAGTGAATGCCTTTGAGGTACATGCCGTCGATTACTTGTTAAAACCGATCGAGCTGGATCGGTTGTCGCTTGCGCTGGACAAAGCCAGCGAGCGGATTTCCAGCAAGCGGGACAACAATGATAAACAACGATTGCTGGATATTGTGATTGGTCTGACTGGCAAGACAGAGCAAGCGGTGATCGAGTTGATCAGCTCTGGTGAAAGCCCCGCTAAGTATGGCGAAAAGCTTGCAATCAAAGATGGTGCGTCTACTACGTTTGTTCCTATGAAAGATATTGATTGGATCGATGCGGCCGGTGATTACATGTGTGTGCACGTCAAGGGTGCTACTCTGATCATGCGCACAACCATGAAAGAACTGGAAGAACAGCTTGATCCTTTGGTATTCCAACGGGTGCACCGCTCCACAATTGTAAATCTGGCTCGTGTGGAGAAAGTATCCTCACACATCAACGGCGAGTTTCATTTGACCTTAAGTTGCGGGACTTCGTTAAAAATGAGCCGGTCTTACAAAGATAAAGTTAAACACTTTTTTTAGTCACGGCAAGTGCTGAAGCGGCAACGCTGTAGTATCAAGAACTTTGCGCAGAATAAAGCTTGAGTGCACATCGGCTACACCCTCAATCCTTGTCAGGATGTTCAGCAAGAATTCCTGATAAAAGTCCATGTCCGGTACGATCACCTTAAGTTGGTAATCAGCTGATTGACCGGTGATCAGCAGGCACTCTACGACTTGCGGATATTTTTTTATTTCCTCTTCAAAACGTTCAAACCGGTCAGGCGTGTGCCGGTCCATACTGACCTGCACCAATGCGCTGAGTTTTAAACCCAGCTGAGAGGCGTTCAGAATAATCACCTGACCTTGTATCAAACCTTCATCCTGCATGCGTTTGACTCGTCGCGCGCAAGGTGTCGCTGACAGGCCAACCCGCTCAGCAAGATCGGTATTGCTGATACTGCCATCGATCTGCAGCTCACGAAGAATTCGTTTGTCGAGTTTGTCAAATTCCACAAGAATGCCTTAAAATAGAGAATATAACTAATAAAATAGCTTAAAGTAGTTTCGGCGTCTATTAATATGAGTTTTATTCGAAAAAACGGGGTGGATTCACTCGTGCTGTAAGGCTAATCTATGTGGCATCCGGAACAGGCTCCGCTAGCAGATTACCCTTTGCTTCAGGCGCCGGGCTTGATGAGTAACTAAAGGCAGATGTCTAATCCCGAAATTCTGCTGTTTTGTTCTCCTCCTGAATTCATAAAATTCAGTTTGCCAGCCGGGTAGTGTTTAATCTAATCAGGAAAGGAAAGGCAAATGTCAGTGCAGAATCGTTTTGATCATCGAAAATATGTAGCGTTCCCACCTGTTGGATTAAAGGATAGAACCTGGCCTGATCAGCTCATCTCAGGTGCGCCACGCTGGTGCAGCGTTGATTTGCGCGATGGCAATCAGGCGCTGATTGAACCGATGTCAGTCAATCAAAAAAAGCAGATGTTTGATTTGCTTCTGGAAGTAGGCTTCAAAGAAATCGAGGTGGGTTTTCCTTCAGCATCTCAGCCTGATTTTGACTTTGTGCGTTATCTTGTTGAAGAAAATCGTATTCCTGAAGACGTAACCGTGCAGGTGTTAACACAGGCGCGGCCTGAACTGATTGCCCGTACCTATGAGTCCCTGAAAGGTGTCAAGCGCGCGATTGTGCATGTCTACAATTCAACATCGGTTGTTCAGCGTCAGAAAGTGTTTAAAACCAGCAAACAGGGGATTATTGATATCGCTGTCGCCGGTGCGCGCGATGTGAAAAAGTTTGCTGAGAAGTACCCGGAAACAGACTGGACTTTCCAATATTCACCAGAAAGTTTTACCGGGACTGAAATTGACTACGCGGTCGAAGTTTGCAACGCAGTGATCAATGTGTGGCAACCAACTCCTGAAAAAAAGTGCATTATCAATCTGCCTGCAACCGTCGAAATGTCGACACCCAATGTCTTCGCCGATCAGGTTGAATTCTTCTGCCGGCACGTCAACAGGCGCGATTCGGTGGTGGTGAGTTTACATACTCATAATGACCGTGGTTGTGCAGTTGCGGCAGCAGAGTTGGCCGTGATGGCTGGCGCAGACCGTGTTGAAGGTACGTTACTTGGCAACGGAGAGCGCACCGGCAATATGGATATCATTACCATGGCCATGAATTTATACAGTCAGGGCATAGACCCGATGCTCGACTTCAGCGATATGGACAAAATCTGTTCAGTTAGCAAAGCCTGCACACAGATTGATGTTCATCCCCGACAACCGTATGCGGGAGATCTTGTTTTTACTGCATTTTCGGGCAGTCATCAGGATGCTATCAAAAAATGTCTTGATCTCTACGAGGAAGGCTCGACCTGGGAAATCGCTTACTTGCCGATTGATCCTCGCGATCTCGGTCGTACTTATCAGGACGTGATCAGAGTCAACAGTCAATCCGGCAAAGGCGGCGTGGCCTATGTCCTACAAAGCAAATTTGGTTTTAATTTGCCACGATGGCTGCAGATTGAATTCAGCCGTGTTGTGCAGAAAGAAGCTGAGGTCACCGGTCAGGAGATCTCACCCGATAAAATCTGGTCATTGTTCCAGTCTACATTTCTGGCAGCACAGCAATCTGTAAAACTTGATACGTTTACCTTTGAAAAATCAGGCGAAGGAGAGCGATTTAAAGCGACGCTCGATTGTTTCGGTCAAAAGCTTGCCATAAACGGACAGGGAGATGGCGTTATGGACGCTTTTGTTGAGGCAATCAAAAAAGCAACCCATATTGAATTCGAGATCATGGAGTATGGTGAACATGCCTTGAGTCAGGGCGCTGACGCTGATGCTGTAACATACATACAGTTAAAGAGTGGCACGCAGCGCTATACCGGCGTCGCCATCAGTCGCGACATTGTTTCCTCATCGCTCAATGCACTGCTGCGCGCCGCCAGTCAGCTGATCTACGAAGCCCAACAAACAACCGCCTGACTCCGCCTAGTTGTTAAAAAAAATCAGTCATTGCCGTCCCCAGCGGGAAGAGAGCGAGGCACAATCAGGCGCGTAGCGCCGTGCCGAGGAACTTCCCGCTGGGGACGGCTACGGCAGGCATTCCATTCTATAAACTAAAAGGGCAAACTCACCCAAACTATTCTTGTGCCAGTATCGACAAACCCCTCGAGAAACATGGACCAATCCGACAATCAGTTGATTGCTGCCGCGCTTGCCGGGTCTTTACCCGCCTGGGATGCATTAGTTCGTCGCCATGAAAGGCGGGTATACAACCTCGGACTGCGGCTGCTTAACAATCCCGATGATGCTTTGGATCTTGTCCAGGATGTGTTTTTGGGGGTCTACCGCAATTTATACAGGTTTCGGGGAGAATCACAGTTCAGTACCTGGTTGTTTCGAATTGTGCACAACAAAGCAGTGGATCTGATTAGGCGAAGGCAGGCTGGGCCAGAGATTGAAGACTGGTTCGAAGAGGGAACTCCCGAGCCTGCAAACGATCTGCAGGGCCCTCTGGATGCATACCTTGAAACTGAAATGAACCAGTGGATCACTCAATTTATGTCGAGACTGCCTCCTGCCCAACGTTTGATTGTGGAGTTAAAAGTGTTTCAGGCACTGACATTTGAAGAGATTGCACCCTTGCAGGATATCCCGGTTAATACCGCTAAAACCCGGTTTTACACAGCCCTTAAAAACTTAAAATCCATGATCGAGGCGCAAACATGAGCTGCCCACATACACCTGAAATAATTGCTGATCACTGTGATGCTGATGTTCCTGCTGAAGCTCTTCAGCGGCATCGTGTGCATTTGGATACTTGCAGGGATTGTCGGCAAGAGTTGTTATCCCTGCGCGGTGTGCCCGGAGAATTGTTGCGTTGGCAGTCTATTCCTTTGCCGGACTGGGATCGCTGTGGCATCGTCAAATCAACAAGCAGAAGAAAGCCACTGGCCAGCCGCTTTTACCAGTGGCCAACGATCCGTCAGTGGCTGCCGTTGGTGGCCAGTCTTCTGCTTGCTGTTGCGGTGATAACTCAGACCAGACTATCTGTGGGGCCGCAGGGGTTGTCCGTTAGTTTTGGTGTTCAGTCAGCAGGTTTGAGCGCTGAGCAATTAGATGAATATCTGTCTGCGCACGCCAATGCCAGCAAGACTGAGACACGGGAATGGGTAGAGGCGGCGTTACAAACGCACGGCCAAACTACAGCGGACAGTATCTATCAGTGGATGACCTATATTGAACAGCAACGCGCTCTGGATGTGCAGCGTATGGATGCGGGATTTGAACAGCTGATGAATCGTGATTTTCAAACAGTGGACTCTGTCAGGCAGCTTGCCAGTTATGTCCTGTATCAGGAGGCGCCATGAGCTACTCCAGTCGACCATGCCTGTTGTTGTCGGGTTTTTTAATGGCGGCGTTTGTGGCGTCCGTCAATGCGCAGACTGTTGATGATGAGATGCAAGTCATGCGGCAGAATATTAGTCTGCTGAGTTCAACGCTGGCAGATGGTTTGGGCTTGAATGAGCGCCGTGGTGTTTTCAGTCCAAGGGCTGGTGATATCAGAGGGCGGTACCTTCAAGGATTTGGGGTGATGCTTGAGGTTAGCAGTAACTGGCAACCCTCTGAATTTCCAATGATGGATTCTTTTGGTGGCTCTCTTGAGCAGCTAAGTAGTCAGTTGGACGGTCTGATCCTGCAAGGAGTTGTTCAACGTCCGGATTTTGAAGCCATGCGCGATCAATTGGCTTTATCCATGCGTACGGATGAGGTCGCAGTCTTTTATCGTGAAATGATGCAGCAGATTTCTTCTATACAAGAAATACCAGCGATTGAGCGTGGTCTTGCACTGGCAGTGACCTCAGTTCAGACCTTGCAATCACTGGGGCAGATAGAAGACAGCACAAGGATTGCGATCAGCAATGAGGTGCAGGGCATCCGATTGGAGCTCGATCAGCAATTGCAGGCATTAAGTGAGCTCAGAGAGCAGATTCGTCAACAGGCGGTATCTTCTGAAACCTTGCCGGATCAGGCAACCCAGGAGCGTTGGATCACTTCAAGAGAAGAGTTGAGTCTGAGCTTGCAAGCATTGCAAGCAAGAATGAATGAGCAGTCCGTTCTGTTAAAAAATGAACGCGAAAAAGCTGAACAACAGAGTCGTGAACAGGCGCAGCGCGCACTTGAAATTTTTCAAGGCAGGCTCTTTGAATTGTTGTGTGACTACAGCGCCGGGTTGCGTGGTTTATCGGCAAATGAGTCCGTCAACGTGGTTCTGCTGGGGGCGGGCGATGCCATGGCGGATGCGTCAAGACGTGATATTGTGTTCAGCATCGACAGAGAATCTCTGCTTTCCTGTCAACAAGGCAGGTCAACTCCACAAGAGTTACAGATGGCTGCTATCCGTTATCAGTATTAGTCATTTGCTGCATGTATCGATAATAGGATTTGATTCTTAGCTTTAGGGTGCTGTTAAAGACAAAGGTCACGCTGTCATGCTTTCGCTTTAACTTATAGACTAACAGCTTGTCGCAGATTGTGATTGATTCTGTCTTTGAATCAGATGGCTGCGATTGAAACTGCGATGATAATTTCAAGTCTGGTGCTGAACACTAAGATTCAGATTCAGCAAGGAGATAAAGATGGATTGTCCTAAATGTAATGCAAAAATGAATGAGCGATCAGTGGAAGTACTGCATGGTACAGTGGTGATTGATCAATGTTCAGGTTGTCAGGGGCTGTGGTTTGACAATGGCGAAGCTGAACAGCTTAAAGATTCATGGATGTCCGATTTTCTGGATGGCGGTGATCCTCGCATAGGAAAGACTTACAATCGTGTACGCGATATTCAGTGTCCCCGTTGTCAAAAACCAATGCAAAAATTGAATGATTCCCGTCAGCCACATCTTGAATACGAAGCGTGTGCTGAACACGGCATGTTTATGGACGCGGGCGAGTTTACCGATTACAAACACGAAACCTTGATGGATATTTTCAAGGGCCTCGTCGCGTCGTTAAAGCGTCGTCGTTGATTCGTCGATTTGATTATTTGTGCACTGCAGGCACATTTGCTGGCAGTGAGATGTTCCAGCGCGGGTGATACCAGATGGCTCGGTCCGCGCAACCGGCCGGAAGCTGCCTTATCCGACCCAGATCCATCCAGTTGTTAGAAGGTGTATGGAAATCTGAACCCACTGATGCCCAGAGTCCTGCCTGTAATGTCTGTTGTGCCAGCGCTGACATTTTTTCCGGGTGCAGATTTGAGTAACTGACTTCAACAGCATCACCGCCAGCTTCTGCAAATGTCGCCATCAGTCTTTTTAGTCTTGCGCCGTTAAAGTCATATCGGTCTGGGTGTGCCAGTACTGACAGCCCGCCGGCCTGCCGCACAATACTGGTAGCCTGCTGCAGATCGCACCACGGAATACTGGCTTGAAATTTGCCCCCTTTGCCAAGGTATTTACTAAAAGCCAGTTGTTTGGAGCCAACGTATCCGGCATCAACCAAGAAGGAAGCAATATGGCTTCTGCCAACAGATTCACATGGCAATTGCTCGAGATAATCGTGCAGTCCGCTAATGCCGGCGCGCTGCATCTGGTCAGCTATATTTTCTGCACGTATCTTTCGCAGGCTCTGCTGATGCCGAAGAAGTGTTTGGAGACCCGTATTATCAATATCCAATAACAAAGCGACCACATGTACTTCGCGGCCATCCCAGTTGGTAGAAATTTCAACTCCCGTAATGAGCTGCAGATTGACGTTGCTAAATTGCCTCAGTTGGTGATGAGCACCAATGGTGTCATGATCGGTGATAGCAAGTTGTCTGATTCCCAGCGAGAGTGCTCGGGCACAGAGCTCCTCCGGAGCAAGATCTCCGTCGGACAACCAAGTATGTGAGTGCAAATCAATCATGTGGCGCAGCCTACGTCAGCGGCCAAGCCTTGTAAACCAGCGATGCTTAACGAGCAGAGGAATAGTTGATTAAATTACTGTGGTATTTCATAATCCCACACAAATTCTGAGGGTATGACCAATGAGGCTTACGACCAAGGGGCGCTACGCAGTAACCGCGATGCTTGATTTGGCAATACATGCGGATCGAGAACCGGTGACTCTTTCTGATATTTCTGTTCGCCAGGATATTTCCTTGTCTTACCTGGAACAATTGTTTGCGCGCTTGCGACGTAGTGAACTCGTTCAGAGCGTCAGAGGGCCGGGAGGTGGTTATCGTCTGGGTAAGACAACAAGTCAGATTGCGATTGTTGATATCATTGATGCGGTAGATGAATCTGTTGATGCTACGAAGTGCCATGGACTTGGCAATTGTCAACAAGGTGAAACGTGTCTGACACACTATTTGTGGGAAGACCTGAGTCAGCAGATTCATGATTTTCTGCGCGGTATCAGCCTTGCTGATCTGATGGCTCGGCAGGATGTCCGCAGGATTTCCAGTTATCAGGATGAGCGGCGTGAGCTTATTGTCAAGGATCTGCGCCTGATATCCTGACTTTTTGGGGGAAGTAGAAAGTATGCAGTTGCCTATTTATCTTGATTACGCCGCTACTACTCCGGTCGATCCGCGGGTGGCGACTCGTATGTCCGAGTGTCTCTCTTTAGGTGGTGTTTTTGCCAATCCAGCGTCGAGATCACATATTTATGGGTGGCAGGCGGAGCAGGAAGTGGAGACCGCTCGCCGCCATGTTTCTGATCTGTTGAGTTGTGACCCCAGAGAAATCGTTTGGACCTCCGGGGCAACAGAGGCCGACAATCTGGCGATCAAAGGTGCTGCTGAGTTTTATGCCGATCGTGGGCGTCACATTATTACCTCATGTATTGAGCACAAAGCGGTACTGGACAGTTGTCGGCACCTTGAGTCCCATGGGTTTGAGGTGAGTTATCTGCGCCCCGATGCTGATGGTTTGATTAGTGCTGAGCAGCTCGACAGGGCAATACGCACCGATACTGTTCTTGTGTCATTAATGCATGTAAACAATGAAATTGGATCCGCGCATGATCTTCTCGCGCTTGCCGCGGTAACTCGTGCCCGAGGAGTTCTGTTTCATGTTGATGCGGCTCAGAGTGTTGGCAAACTTCCGATAGACTTGTCTGCAACAAACATTGACCTCATGTCACTATCGGCGCATAAAGTTTATGGCCCGAAGGGGGTGGGAGCGCTGTTTGTTCGTCGTGATCCCAGAGTTGATCTGGTTGCTCAGATTCATGGTGGTGGGCACGAACGAGGTATGCGCTCGGGAACATTACCCACTCACCAGTTAGTTGGAATGGGCGAAGCCTTCCGATTGGCCGGTGAACTGATCAGTGAAGAGTCCGTGCGATTAACCGAGCTACGAAACCTTTTCCTCGATAGTCTTGCGGCGCTACCGGGTTGGCAGTTGCATGGACATAAAACGCAGTGCGCACCAGGTATTATGAATTTGGGATTCTCAGGGGTTGATGGGGAGTCACTTTTGATGTCTTTACGGCAGTTGGCGGTGTCTTCGGGTTCCGCATGTATGTCTGCAACACTGGAGCCTTCGTATGTGCTGCGCGGTCTTGGCGTGTCAGATGAATTCGCGCAAAGCGCACTCAGAGTATCGATAGGTCGTTATACAACCCGGGCTGACATCGAAACAGCTGTGATTGCTATCATCAATAACGTAAGGCAACTCCGTAAGTTAACTGCTGCCGTTTGATAAATAGTCAGAAAATACTGCACTGGCGCATTGTTACGGTGCGTTGCTGTAGAATTACTTGACCATAAGTCAGTATAATGCGCGCCTTTTCAGACCAGTAACAGGCATTGGAGCTTAATGATGGCTATTGAACGTACCTTATCGATTATCAAACCGGACGCAGTCGGCAAAAGTGTGATCGGTGAGATCTACTCACGATTTGAAAAAGCTGGCCTGCGCATTGTCGCAGCCAAAATGCTGCAACTCACTGATCAGACCGCGGGTGGTTTTTATGCTGAGCATAAAGAGCGTGGCTTTTTCAAGGATCTGATTTCTTTTATGACCTCTGGCCCGGTGATTGTGCAGGTGTTGGAAGGTGAAAACGCCGTTGCTCTGCATCGTGACCTGATGGGTGCGACCAATCCGAAAGATGCAGCTGCCGGCACAATCCGGGCTGACTTCGCGGTGTCAATCGATGCAAATGCAGTTCATGGCTCAGACTCTGCAACGTCTGCAGCACGTGAAATTGCTTATTTCTTCAAAAATGATGAGATTTGCGCGCGCAGCTGATTTTTAGTTGCTTGAGCGGGGAGTCCGGTGATGAACCAGACGGCTGAAAAAACAAACCTGTTGGGAATGAGCCTGCCTATGTTGCAGGCTTACTTTCAAGTAATGGGTGAAAAGCCGTTTCGCGCTGTGCAAGTGATGAAGTGGATACATCAGCGCGGTGTAACGGATTTCTCCTCGATGACTGATATCAGTCACAGTCTTCAGCAAAAGCTGCTTGTCCAGGCTGAGGTCAGGCCGCCCATCATCGTAGAGGAGTTTCTGGCCGCTGATGGGTGTTACAAGTGGATCGTAGAAGTCGCCAGCGGTAGTCGGGTAGAAACGGTGTTTATACCTGAGGACGATCGTGGAACTTTGTGTATCTCTTCTCAGGCTGGATGCACGCTGGATTGCAGTTTTTGTGCGACCGGCAAGCAGGGCTTTAACAGTAATCTGACAGCGGCCGAAATTATCGGGCAGTTGTGGTGGGCTAACCATCGTTTGGGTGGTTTTGCGCCGGCCCGACCCCATGCAGGGAAAACCACACGCTCCGTGAGTAATGTTGTGATGATGGGTATGGGTGAACCGCTTCTGAATTTTGACAATGTGATGGCATCATTGAGTCTGATGATGGACGACAATGCTTATGGTTTGTCGAAACGGCGTGTCACCATCAGCACAGCAGGCGTGGTGCCTGCGATTGATAAATTACGGTTCCATACAGATGCGTCACTTGCAGTGTCTTTGCACGCACCTAACGATGAATTACGTAACCAAATTGTGCCGATCAACCGTAAGTATCCGATTAAGGAACTTCTTCGCAGCGTTGCTGGCTACATGGATAGTCTGCCTGACAAGCGGGTACCGGTAATCGAATACACCCTGATCTCAGGTGTTAATGATCAAAAGCAGCATGCCCAGGAATTGGCCACGTTGTTACGGGATTTTCCGTGTAAGGTCAATCTGATTCCTTTTAATCCGTTTTCCCAGTCTGATTACCGCAGGCCTAGCAATAATGCGATCAGTAATTTTCGCCAAATTTTGCAGGAAGCGCGCTTTACCGTGACGGTGAGGACCACTCGGGGTGACGATATCGGTGCAGCCTGTGGTCAGCTGGTAGGAGAGGTTGCTGATCAGACCCGCCGAAGCGAGCGTTATCGTCGCTCGTTAGCTGAAGCCGGAAACCCTGAAAAGAGCAATGTTCGTGTTTTTACCAGTGCCGATAATCTGGCAATTTCCATTGATTCGGCTCGCCGCGTTTGACTGCGGACATCAGGCAGACCTTTTTGAAAATAGATATGAACACTTCAGATAATCAGGCAATTGAATTAGATCGGGCAGAAGAGCTGGCAGAGCCCCCTTCAGGTTCTAGCCGCCGATCGCCGGGTGCCATGCTTGCCGCACAACGCGAAACACTTGAACTCAGTATTCAACAGGTTGCCGATCAGCTGAACCTCACTATGCATTTTGTGCGGGCCTTAGAAGCGGACTGTTATGACAAGCTTCCGGGCGATGTCTTTGTTCGCGGGTACCTCCGTGCGTACAGTAATTTATTGCGGCTTGATCCGGTGCAGGTGTTGGCTATTTTTGATGAGTTTGCCTCTCAGAAAATCGCCCGCAAGGAAGAGGCGATTAAACGCAGGGATCGTCGCAGACAGGACAAGAATCGTCCCTGGATTATATTTTCTGGTTTTGCATTCGTAGCGGTAGCCGTTGGGCTGTGGTACCTGAATCCAGCATCGCCCGTCGCAGTCACCTCAATCCCATCTGATACGTCAGGCGCAACTGATTTATCAGTGCTGAGTTCTGTGCCGTTGCAGACGCCGTTGACAACAGACACTCAGAGTGTTGAACCGGCCGTTATGGCTGAGATGATGCCGGCCACTGCTGCAGTACAGGAATTTTCTTCAGCAGAACCGGGCGCTTCTGCAGCAGAGCAGTTAACGTCTGCACCGGAGCCTGCAGTGACAATAACAGAAACACTGATAGCTGCTTCTTCTGTACCGGTGGCGTCAGCAAGTGTGGCTGTCGTTTCACCCAGTTCCAGCGCCGATTCGCAGATGGCTGATGTCGAAAGTCCCACTGCTGTGCAAGCAAGTGCTGATAATCTGTTATCAGGGCAGACTGAGACGCACCAGTGGTCAGGTTCAGATGAGCTTACCCTTAAATTCAGCGCCGATTGCTGGGTCGAAGTCGAGCATCTTGGTGGTGAAGAGAGTTACAAAAATCAAATCAGTGCAGGTAATTCCTTGGTCTTTAGAGGCACCGCACCTTTTTCAGTTCTGTTAGGCAATGCGCGTGATGTTGCGTTGACATTTAATGGTCGCAGCATGGATATAACCAGCAATGTCCGGGCAGACAACACCGCAAGACTCACTATTGGTATGTAGATAAAATGATGAGCGCTTCTCCGATAATTCGTCGTCAAAGCCGCCGTATCATGGTGGGGAATGTCCCCGTTGGTGGCGGTGCCCCGATTTCAGTACAAAGTATGACCAACACGGAGACGTGTGATGTTGCCGCGACGGTTGCGCAGATCAAGCGCCTTGAGGCTGTGGGTGCGGACATTGTCAGAGTATCAGTGCCATCGATGGAGGCAGCGGATGCGTTCAGACTGATTCGACAGCAGGTAACGGTTCCCCTGGTGGCTGATATCCATTTTGATTATCTGATCGCGTTAAAAGTCGCTGAATATGGCGTGGATTGTCTGCGCATAAATCCAGGCAATATTGGCAGTGAAAAACGTATCCGAGCCGTGATTGACGCAGCAAAGGATAAAGGTATTCCGCTGCGCATTGGGGTAAATGCCGGTTCATTGGGCAAGACGCTGCTGCGAAAATACAAAGAACCTTCCGCAGAAGCGATGGTTGAATCAGCGCTCACGCAAATCAATATTCTGGACAAACTGAATTTTCAGAACTTCAAAGTAAGCCTGAAAGCATCAGAAATATTTATGACACTAAAAGCCTACCGTGCTCTGGCAACACAAATTGATCAGCCCCTGCATCTTGGAATCACCGAAGCAGGTGGTTTGCGCTCGGGTACTGTCAAATCGGCAATCGGTCTTGGCGCTCTGTTAATGGATGGTATTGGCGATACGATCCGGATTTCACTGGCCGCCGATCCCGTTGAAGAAATCAAGGTAGGCTTTGATATCCTAAAAAGTCTGGGATTGCGGAGCAAAGGGGTGAATCTGGTTGCTTGCCCAAGTTGTTCACGCCAGAACTTTGATGTCATTAGTGTTGTTAACGCTCTTGAGGCACGGCTGGAGGATGTTATTACTCCAGTAGATGTTGCGGTGATTGGATGTATCGTGAATGGGCCCGGTGAGGCGAAAGTCGCTGAAATAGGGCTGACAGGTGCCTCCCCACACAATCTTGCCTACATCGATGGAAAGCCTCATCACAAAATAGATAATGAAAGACTTGTAGACGAGCTGGAATCTATGGTCCGAGCCAGAGTGGCTGCAAAACTGAAGGCTGAGGCTGCAATTGCGCCTGGTGGGATCATCGCCAGAGGCTGATCAGACCAAGCAGCAGAGCGTCAACTCTTTCAGACAGTACCAAAATGGGGCCAGAATTTATGAACAAGATCCAGTCTGTGCGGGGCATGAACGACATATTGCCTTGCGAATCCTCGGTTTGGCAGTACCTTGAGCGAGTCATCAGCGACGTTGTGCACAGCTACGGCTATCGAGAGATCCGCTTTCCTATTCTCGAGCAGACGCAGTTGTTTAAGCGTTCGATTGGCGAAGTTACGGATATCGTTGAAAAGGAAATGTACAGTTTCCTGGATCGAAACGGTGATGATTTAAGTCTTCGACCGGAAGGAACCGCTTGTTGTGTACGAGCAGCCGAACAACATGGCCTACTTTACAACCAGCAACAACGTCTATGGTATCGCGGTCCTATGTTTCGGCATGAGCGCCCCCAAAAAGGTCGTTATCGCCAGTTCCACCAGGTTGGTGTAGAAAGTTTTGGGATGGCTGGCCCAGACATCGATGCCGAAATCATTTTAATCTCCATGGCTTTATGGCGCTCGCTCGGCCTTATTGATAGTGTTCGCCTGGAAATCAATAACATTGGTACTGCCGACGACAGGAGAGCCTACGGAAAAGCCCTGAGTGCTTTTCTCAAAGTGCATGAGGCTCAACTGGATGAAGATAGTCGACGTCGTTTGCTGAGTAATCCACTACGGGTTCTCGACAGTAAAGTGCCCGAGACACAAGCCTTATTGGCGTATGCGCCTTCTTTGTCTGAGTTCGTAAGTCCAGATACCGCGATACATTATGAACAACTGAAAGACTTGCTAACTGCCAATAATGTCTGCTTTACAGAAAACCAGCGTTTGGTGCGAGGCCTCGATTACTACAATAACCTTGTTTTTGAGTGGATTACCGACGCGCTTGCTTCGCAGGGTACTGTGTGTGCCGGTGGGCGATATGACTCGTTGGTAGCTCAGTTGGGTGGTCGCGGCACACCGGCGGTTGGTCTCGCATTCGGCATGGAGCGACTAGTGTTGTTGTTGCAGGAGAACGGCAAGGTTCCTGATTCTGTAAGTCAGGTATTGGATGTTTACGTTTTGTACTCAGAAGATTCGGAGCGGGGCACAGCCATCAAATTGGCTGAGGGACTTCGCAGACAGATTCCGGGCTTGCGTGTGCAGTGCCATACCGGTGGGGGAAAGTTTGCAAACCAGCTCAAAAGAGCGTTTGCCAGCGGAGCATCAGTGGCAGTGATTGTTGATGCGGAAGGCATCCGATGGAGGCGCTTGTCGGATGACGCCGTGGCGGAGCCTGTTGAATTGCAGATTGTGATTGAGCGTCTGCGTGCTCTGGTGGTCTGATTGAAAGCTGGCCCTCATGCCCGCGACACTCTTTCTTGACACTTTGATGTTGGTGAGACAGGATGCCTGCTCACTGAAACAACCAGTTTTGTTCAAAGATATTTTCGAAGATATTGATTAAAAGACAGGAGTAATCTGTGGCAATCAGTGCGGAAGAAGAAGAAACACTTGAAGCGTTAAAACGCTGGTGGAATGACAGTGGCAAACAGATCGCCATGGGTATTGCTCTGGTCGCTGTTGTTTATTTCGGTTGGCAATTCTGGATTCGCACTCAGATCAACGTCAGTGCAGAAGCGTCCGCGCTATACGATCAATTGACCAGTCTTGCGGCGATAGCTCCGGACGCAACCCTGGCGGATGCGGACCGGGTAAGGGCTAATGAGCTTGTCCAGCAGATCAGAACTGAATACGACTCCAGTGTTTATTCACTTTACGCAGCATTGTTTGGTGCAAAACTGTCGGTTGACGTTAATGATCTGGATAGCGCCAAGGAACACCTTGAATGGCTGCTGGCAAACACCCGTTCGGGATTCTTTGGGACGACAGATCCTACACTGGTAGCGGTTGCCAGTCTCAGACTGGGTCGCATACTGCTCGCTCAGGGGCAGGGTGCACAAGCCTTGACCGTGATCAGCGGCGCGGAACCGGGTGCGCTGGCGGCTGATTTTGATGAGCTGCGCGGTGATATCTACCTGAGTCAGGGTCAGCGAGATGAAGCACTCTCTGCCTACGAGTCTGCTCTTGATACAGGCAATCCCAGCCCGGTATTGCAACTAAAACTGGAAGAACTGCAGAGCGGACGTTGATAGCGACGCAAAGCGCGGGTTTATGAATATGAGTTATCTGCTGAAACGAATTGGGTTGTTGCTGGCACTGTTAGCCCTTGGTGCCTGTAGTATTTTCTCTGACGACGAGTCTGAGCAACCGGCTGAGTTGCAGCGGTTTGACCAGGAGATAGAGCTCAGACAGGTCTGGTCAGAGAGTATTGGTGACGGGCAGGGGCGGCACTACAACCGTTTGGCACCGGCAATCGATGGTTCATTAATTTTTGCAGCCTCAGCAGACGGAACAGTCGTAGCGCTAGATAAAATTTCTGGTGATGTACGCTGGCGCCAGCGTACAGGTGAAGAAATTACCGGTGGCGTGGGTGCTGCGGGCGGCATGGTGGTATTTGGTACTCGTGACGCGCAGGTAATCGCTTTGAGCCAGACAGACGGCGAGCGTTTGTGGGCAACTGCGGTCAGCAGCGAAGTGCTTGCGGCGCCTCAAACAGATGGTCGCGTTGTTGCTGCGCAGTCAGTTGATGGTCGTTTGACGGCTTTGAATGCCAGTGATGGTTTGCAGCGCTGGGTTTATGACAGCACTGTGCCCGCCTTGTCTCTCCGTGGGACCAGTAAGCCACTTATCAGTGGCAATACCGTAGTGGCAGGTTTTGCCAGTGGAATTATTGCTGCTATTGATGCAACCAATGGGCTGCTTATCTGGGAAGAGCGGGTTGCTGTTCCGCAGGGACGCTATGATATTGATCGCATCATTGATATCGATGGTGATCCGATATTGTCTGGGCAGACTGTATTCATTTCAAGTTTCCAAGGTAACCTCCTTGGGCTTGATGTGGCGAGTGGCCGTATCGTTTGGGGTATGCCCGGTTCCAGTTATAACTCGCTCGCCCTTGGCCTTGGTAATATTTATTGGGTTAACAATTTTAGCCATGTAATAGCTGTTCAGAACAACACTGAACGAACAGTCTGGGAGAATGAGGACCTGCGTTTACGGCGCGTCAATTCGCCGGTTACCATCAATAACTACGTGGCAGTCGCTGATTTTGAGGGCTACCTGCATTTGATGTCTCAGATTGATGGTCGGATCATCGGTCGTGACAGAGTTGATCGCTCAGGTGTGCGTGCAAATATTCTGAGCGAAGGCGACACTCTTTACGTTTACGGTAACAGCGGTCGGCTAGTGGCCCTTCGTTTGCCCTGACGACTCATCGCGGCCTTCTGGCCGCAGATATTCTCTGGAACCTATCATTGTATGAAACCGGTACTCGCTCTCGTTGGGCGCCCTAATGTTGGTAAATCAACGCTGTTTAACCGACTCACAAGAAGCCGTGATGCTTTGGTCGCTGACTTTCCGGGATTAACCCGTGATCGGCAGTATGGCGAGGGTAAAGGTGGTGACAAGCCTTATATTGTGATTGACACCGGGGGCCTTGAAGGTGGCGAGGTTGGTATCAACTTTGAAATGGCATCCCAGTCGTTGTTGGCGATAGAAGAAGCCGATGTTGTATTGCTGATGGTTGACGGACGTGCAGGTTTGAATCCTGCCGATACACAGATCGTCGAGCATCTGCGCAAGATAGGAAAACTTGCCTGTCTGGTCGTCAACAAGGTTGATGGTATTGATGAAGACGTTGCCATGGGCGATTTTTACGGCCTTGGTTTTGAGAAAATATTTCCGATTACCGCGAGTCAGGGGCGCGGAATCACAAAGTTGCTGGCCCACGTCCTTGCTGGTTTTCCTGAGCCTGAAGAAGAACAGGACAGAGAAGATCAAGGAATACGCATCGCAATAGCCGGGCGGCCCAACGTCGGGAAATCGACCCTTGTCAATCGTATGCTGGGTGAAGAGCGTGTGGTAGTTTTTGATGAGGGTGGCACTACCCGGGACAGTATCTATATTCCTTTCGAGCGCCACGGCCAGCGTTACACACTGATTGATACTGCGGGTATCCGGCGTCGTGGAAAAACTACCGAAACTGTTGAAAAGTTTTCCGTGGTGAAATCACTGACATCTATTCAGGACGCCAATGTGGTAGTTCTGGTTGTTGATGCCCGCGACGGCATTGTTGAGCAGGATCTGCACCTGCTGGGTTATGTTCTTGACGCAGGCCGCGCGCTGGTGATCGCTCTCAACAAGTGGGATGGCATGGAGCAGGAACAGAAAGATCGCATCAAGTCTGATATACGACGTCGTTTTTCATTTGTTGATTTTGCTGCCATCCACTTTATTTCAGCCAAATATGGCACCGGAGTGGGCGATCTCTACAAGTCTATTCATGCTGCATATGATTCTGCCAAGCGTCAGCTCAGCACCAACGTGTTGACGCGGGTGCTACAGGATGCCTGTGTTGATCACTCTCCACCGATGGTCAACAATCGCCGCATCAAGTTACGTTATGCGCACGCGGGGGGGCAGAATCCGCCAATCATCGTCATTCATGGAAAACAAACAGAAAAATTGCCCGAGAGTTACAAGCGATATCTCGAGAAAACTTTCAGAACCGTGTTGAAACTCGAAGGGACTCCAATCCGTATTGAACTCAGAAGTGACGATAATCCTTTTATCGAGCATGAAAAGGGCATGGATTATGGTCAGGTGGCTGTCAAACGCCGTATCGCCAAAAATCGTAAAGTGACCAGATCCAAGGGATAACAGGGGACAGGTAGTGAACGTGACAGGTCTTGGCAGACTGACTGCAAACTACCTTCGACTCATTTCTATTGCCTTATGTCTACTGATGTTAGACGCTTGCAGCGACATACCTGACCACTTGAGCCCGTCCGGTTATGCGATAAAGGCGCCGGCTGCGACGCCTGCGTTCCAGGATTATATTGCTGACACCCGTGAGCAGTTGCGTGAGGCGCTGGAAATAGTTTATCAGCGAGGTCCGCCATCGCCCTTTGGTGAGAACTATCCGCTACAGCGCACCCTTGAGATGCGCTCACCGTTTGAGATAAGCGAATCGCCTTTATGCCCTCAGGACAGTCCCCGCACAGGTTATCTGCTGTTGCACGGCTTAACCGATTCGCCTTATCTACTGACGGCGGTCGCCCGATCATTGGCCGGTCGCTCACCGTGCACTCTTGTTCGTTCAGTGCTGTTACCGGGTCACGGTACCGTGCCGGGCGATAGTCTCGATGTGCACCGTAATGAATGGCGAGACATTACCCGCTATGGTGTACATAGTTTTCAGGGTCGGGTTGATGAGTTGTATCTTGTAGGTTACTCAGCAGGTGCAACCTTGGCGGTAGAGTATGCTGATCAGCACCGCGATGAATCCTTGCTCGCGGGCTTGATACTGTTTTCGCCAGCCTTCGGTTTTCCTGATGCCAGCGTGGCGCTGTCACCCTACCTCCGCTGGTTTGCACCCTGGTTGGAGCCTCAACTGGAGCAGGATGCTGCCAAATACGAAACGCTGGCGATCAATGCCGGCGCAGAGTTTTATCTGCTGGTACAAGAAATGAACCTGCCAGCCATGCCAGCTTTGAATCTGCCGGTGTTTATGGTGGTCAGCGGTGCAGACTCCACTGTTGATGTGGCGGCTGCTGAGCAGTTCTTCTGTGAAAAAGTGCATGAGGTGCAGCGTCAACTTATCTGGTATCGCTCGATCAATGATGGACACTTGCCTGCTTCGGGCTGCAGCGGCACCGATGTTGAATTGGTGAGTGATGAGCGTTTTCGTTTAGTCAGTTTGTCGCATGTAGGACTGACAATGCCTGCCGACGATCCACATTACGGTGCAGACGCGGGTTACAGGCAATGTTTGCATTATTCGGATAACACAGAGCGAATGCTGGCCTGCAAAAATGATGATACGGGCACTGTGCACGGTGAGCGCAGCTTATTGGACGATGGTTTGTATGATGGCAACTTAATGCGCCGAACCACCTTTAATCCCGTATTTGCTGAGATGATGGAGCAGGTAGATTGCTTTTTTTCTGCGACTTGTGAGAGTTAGGTTTTGGATGAATACAAAAGCGAAATGGATAGACTACGAGCATGGTGTCAGTTGTATTGATACCGAGCTTTTCCGCACAGGATTGGCATCTTGTTATCTCATCAGGCAGGGAGATCATGCGGCTTTTGTTGATACCGGTACCAGCAACAGTTTGCCTTTGCTGCTGCAGGTGCTTGATGCACATGGTCTGGCACGTGAGCAGGTGCGCTGGGTTATGCCAACACATGTTCATCTCGACCACGCTGGCGGCGCAGGTGCACTCATGGAGGTTTTGCCAAACGCACAGTTGTTGGTCCATGAGCGTGGAGCTGCGCATATGATTGCTCCGCAAAAACTGCAAGCCGGCTCATTAGCCGTTTATGGTGAAGAGCGATATAACTCAGTTTTTGGTGACCTGCAGCCCGTCGCCGAACACAGGGTCACCGTTGTCAGAGACGGCGATGTGGTAGCGCTGGGCAACCGGCAATTACAGTTTATTGACACGCCCGGGCACGCCCGACATCACTATGTTGTATGGGATAGTTTGAGTCGTGGATTGTTTTGTGGCGACAGTTTTGGGGTAAGTTATCCGGAACTCAACCATGGTGCGAGTCGCTTCATTTTCCCACCAACAACGCCTGTGCAGTTTGACCCTGCTGCCTGGCATAACACTATCAATCGACTATTGGAATTTTCGCCGCAGTACGTCTATTTGACTCACTTTGGCAGGCACGATCAGGTCGGACAGTTTGCAATTGAACTCCATCAGCAGATAGACGCATATGTGATTATTGCCGAAAAATTTGCAGAAGCTGCGCGAGGCGGTGCAGTGGATTTGGCAGAATTGCTGATGCAGCATAGTTGTCATGAACTGCTTCAACGTCACCAGATTAACATGCCGGCCGATGAGATCCGCCGCCTGTTGATTGGTGATATGGAGTTAAATGCTCAGGGGCTAGTTCACTGGCTGCAACGCAGATGATTATCTTTACTGTCAGGCACGGCTGAACAATATGGCATCCAAGCCCAGTTTGCCGAGTCAAAGCGAGAAAATCGTAAAGTAAGAAACGGAATACGTAGCCGTAAACTCTTCCTTTATGTGCCAAATACAACTTACTTGGATTTTTTGACGCTGTGACGACGCATCATGGACTTGCAAACGGGCCTGCGTTACCCTTTTCTCTCTAAACCTACAGACTGATCGTGTCAATGACTGAACTTTTAAGACGGCTAATAGCGCCACGTTTTGATTTGCGCCCCCAAGAGCGCAGTCTTGCCTGGCGCCTGCATCTTGACCTGCCACTCTTGTCGGGGCTGATAACCGTTTGTCTAGTTAGTTTGCTTGTTCTATACAGTGCAAGCGGCGAAAGCAGCACCATTGTTGCCAATCAGGCTGTGCGATTTTCCGTGGGTTTTGCGGTACTTTTTGTGTTTGCGCAAATTCCTCCGCGCACTGTCAATCGCTGGGCGCCCCCGTTATTTGCGATTTCCTGCTTTTCACTGGTTATGGTGTTGTTTTTTGGCGTTATTGTTAACGGTGCGCAGCGCTGGTTACAAATACCGATGTTTGGAAGATTTCAACCATCCGAGTTGATGAAATTAGCTCTGCCTATCATGGTTGCATGGTATTTCAGTCAGCGCTCGTTGCCGCCAAAATTTCTTGATGTTGTTGTTGCGCTTACTATTGTCGCCATTCCAGCTGCCTTAATTGGTACTCAACCGGATTTGGGGACAGCAATTCTGGTAGGCATGGCTGGCATATTTATTCTCTTTTTTGCAGGTCTTTCCTGGAAAATAATATCTGCGGCAATTGCAATGGTCGTTGTGGCCGTTCCTCTGATGTATATCTACGTGCTCCATGACTATCAAAGGCGGCGTATAGATACATTGTTTAATCCTGAAGCGGATCCGCTTGGAGCGGGGTGGAATATCATCCAGTCGCAGATTGCTATTGGCTCAGGGGGGCTGATGGGAAAGGGTTGGCTAAACGGAACTCAATCCAGGCTGGATTTTCTGCCTGAATCGTCAACTGATTTTATTTTTGCCGTGATCGGAGAGGAGTTTGGTCTCATCGGGATTGTCTTGTTGTTAGCGCTCTACCTCGCTATTGTTGCTCGTTGTCTATATATGAGTATGCACGCATCCGATACTTTTGGCAGATTGCTTGGAGCAAGCATTTCACTTACGTTCTGTCTCTATGTTGTGGTCAACATGGGCATGGTGTCCGGTTTGTTGCCAGTGGTTGGGATGCCGTTGCCGTTAATCAGTTACGGGGGAACATCGGCTGTAACGCTGCTGGCCAGTTTCGGGATTCTGATGTCGATCCACACCCACAGGCGCCTGCTCCCTCCTTAAGTAGGCGCGTCGTTTACTCTGCTGACGCCGCCCGGTTAACTAACGCGACCAGATCGACGGGGTTTTGAGGAACCGGTGTCAGTCGTCCGTTCACAAACAGGGCGGGTGTGCCGCGAACGCCAGCGCTGGTTCCGCCTCGTTGATCATTACGTATCTTCTGAATGATGGCATCTGACTGCATATCTACGTGTGCGCGAGCAACGTCCAATCCGAGCTGTTCCAGATAACCATCAAATTCCTCATCAACACTTGACAAGCCTGACCAGAAAGCCTGATTCAGAAACAGCTGGTCATACATCTCCCAAAATTTTCCCTGAGCACCAGCCGCCTCAGCATATAGCGCAGCTGTCCACGCAAATCGGTGTGTCGCAGTCAATGGATAATGTCTGAATGCGAGCTGGACCTGGGTTTCAATACGTGGCCACGCTGCCGCCATCATCTGGTGTTCCGCAGCACAAGCAGGGCACTGAAAATCGGCATAGACCATCAATTGCACACCCTCGGGGTTGCCTTTGACGTGGTCATTGGGAGCCAGTTGATCTGGTGGATAGACGGTTCCTTGTCCCATCAACCCATAAAGGACAGCAATCAAAAGCAGAGGCACCAGAATAATCAAAGCAATATTGCTGATTTTCTTCTGCGATAAATTCTTTTTAGTTGCTGCCAGCTGCTTTTGTTCTCTGATCAGTTTCTGTTGCTCACGTTTATTCATATGTTTCTCCAGAACTACCTCAATCTGCTTGTTTTTCGGAATGACAAATTCTTAGTTGATATGTTCAATAATGCTGCTGAACCGACCGCTTTTCAGTGTGGTGAAAATTCGATCTCCCGGGTTAACCTGTATGTTCTGTGTTATGAGCTGTCCATCGTCGGTTTGAGTAATGCTGAAACCGCGCTGAAGGGTTTGTAAAGGACTTATGGTATCAAGAGCCCTCGCCAATAACTGCAGCCGGCCTTTCTGGTGCTGGAGAATTTGCTGTATCACTCGTGTTAAACGTGTCTCAAGCCGATCCAGCCTCTGTGACTGATCCTCTAATCGTCTGCCGGGATGTTGCAGGCGTTTTCCAAGCCATTCCACTTGCCGCATATGGTGTACTAGCCTGGCTTTAATATTCCTTTGCATTGTTAGCTCAACGTGTCTAAGCTCTTTTAGAAGTGCACTCTGATCAGGGCTGACCAATTCTGCAGCCGCAGTTGGGGTTGGTGCTCGCAAATCGGCGACGAAGTCTGCGATGGTTACGTCGGTTTCATGGCCAACAGCACTGATAATTGGCAATGAACATTGGTGAATTGCACGTGCTACTTTTTCATCATTAAATGATTGCAGATCTTCAAGTGAGCCACCTCCGCGCGCAAGAATAATGACATCAATATTCAGATCGTCCTTGCGACGCTCCGCAACAGTCAAAGCATTGCAGATTGCACTGGCTGAGTCGGCACCTTGGACTGGCACAGGTATAATGGTTACTCTCATTCCCGGGTATCGACGTTGAAAAACGCTGAGAATATCTTGTATAACTGCCCCGGTCGGCGAGGTAATAACTGCGACATGCTGGCACATTTCTGGTATTTGAAGTTTTGTAGTCTGATCAAACAAGCCTTCATGTTGAAGCTTTTGTTTTAATGCCTCGAATGCACGTTGCAGCTCGCCGGCTCCTGCCTCACTCATACTGTCGAGGATGAGTTGATAGTCTCCTCGCCCCTCATAGAGACTGAGTTTGCCCCTAACGGTGACCTGTGCCCCATTAATAGGTTTGAACTTTACTGACAAGTTGCGGTTTCTGAACATGGCACACCTGACTTGAGCATGACTGTCCTTTAATGTCAGGTACCAATGGCCGGAGCTGGGTATAGAGAGATTTGAGATTTCTCCCTCAACGATGACTGAAGAGAAACACTCCTCGAGTAATCCGCGCGCAAGGCTGTTCAGTGTGCTCACTGAAAGTACGGCAGTCTGATCAGTTGATTTTTCAGAGTAATGTTGGTTCATGCCGCCAGTTTACCTGACCCATCTTGGTCTGTATAATCGCGTTTTTGTGGATAGGTGAAAACTTATGTTACGGATAGTTGATGAAGCACTGACGTTTGATGATGTACTGCTTCTGCCCGCCCACTCGACGGTTCTTCCTAAATCAGTCAGCCTGAAAACTCGCCTGACTGCCAATATAATTCTGAATATTCCACTGATGTCTGCCGCCATGGATACCGTGACGGAGGCTCGCCTGGCAATTGCCATGGCGCAGGAAGGAGGTATCGGAGTCATACACAAGAACATGACCATCGAGCAGCAGGCCAGGGAAGTAAGGACTGTTAAAAAGTACGAAAGTGGTGTTGTAAAGGATCCGATCACCATTTCACCTGCTGCCCGAATTTCTGACCTTATTGCGTTGATGCGCGAGAACGATATTTCAGGAATGCCAGTTGTTGTAGGGCGTCAGTTGGTTGGCATCGTGACCAGCCGCGATGTGCGTTTTGAAACCAATCTTAACGCAACCGTTGAGACTATCATGACGCCAAAGCCGAGCCTTGTAACGGTAAAAGAAGATGCAAACAATGATCAGATAAAAGGGCTTCTTCATCAGCATCGCATAGAAAAAATTCTTGTTGTGAATGACGCATTTGATTTATGTGGTCTGATCACGCTAAAAGATATTCGCAAGTCCGAAGATTATCCAAATGCGTCAAAGGACCAGCAAGGACGTTTACGTGTGGCTGCGGCCGTCGGAACCAGCCATGATACCGTTGATCGTGTTCACTCTCTTGTTGAAGCCGGAGTTGATGTCATTGTTATCGATACGGCACATGGGCATTCCGCTGGCGTGCTTGATATGGTGAGACGCATCAAGGGGCTTCACCCCGATCTTCCTGTTATCGGTGGCAACATCGCTACTGCTCAGGCTGCCCGTGACCTGGCCGAAGCCGGTGCAGATGCTGTAAAGGTTGGGATAGGTCCGGGGTCAATTTGTACCACACGTATTGTTACCGGTGTTGGTGTGCCACAGATGACAGCAGTGTCAAATGTAGTTGATGCGTTAAAAGGCACTCATGTTTCGGTGATTTCCGATGGTGGCGTCCGCTTTTCAGGGGACCTTGCCAAGGTCATTGCTGCCGGAGCTAATGTAGTCATGGTGGGCGGTTTGCTGGCAGGAACAGAGGAAGCGCCCGGGGAGGTTGAACTTTACCAGGGCCGTAGCTATAAAGCATATCGAGGTATGGGTTCACTTGGCGCCATGGCTCAGAGTCAAGGTTCCAGCGACCGGTATTTTCAGGATGCTGCCTCCGGTGTTGAGAAGTTGGTGCCTGAAGGCATCGAAGGTCGTGTCCCCTATAAAGGGCCTATGTCAGGCATCGTGCATCAGTTAATGGGCGGGTTACGCTCTAGTATGGGATATACAGGATGTGCTGATATAGACACCATGCGCACCAAACCAGAGTTTGTGAAGATAACGTCGTCAGGCATGCAGGAAAGTCATGTTCATGATGTCAGTATCACCAAAGAAGCTCCGAATTATCGACTCAGTTAAAGTTAACCCTCGTGCCACTTGCAGTTACTGGTTTTCTGAATCAAAAACTGCAGGCGGCCTGTCAGACCAAGGCCCCTCCCGATATGACTCAGCACAATATTCACAGTCAGAAGATTCTAATTCTTGATTTCGGTTCTCAGTACACGCAACTGATTGCGCGACGTGTTCGTGAGCTTGGCGTTTATTGTGAGATCTGGGATAACCAGTGTGAAATAGATGAGGTAAAGGAGTTTGCACCACAGGGTGTTATTTTCTCTGGAGGTCCCGAGACCGCAACAGAACAAGGTTCGCCGCAGATAGCCACCTGGTTCTTTGACCTGGGCCTGCCATTGCTTGGTATTTGTTATGGCATGCAGAGCATGGCTGAACAATTGGGCGGCAAGGTCGAGTCCTCAGATAAATCAGAATTTGGTTATGCAGAAGTCAATCTTCCGATGCCAGGGGCATTGTTAAAAGGAATTGAAGATCGTATAGCGCAAGATGGATCTGCTGTGCTGGATGTCTGGATGAGCCATGGCGACAAAGTGGTTAGATTACCTCCGGGATTTGTTGTCAGTGCTCAAACAAGCAGTGCCCCGAACGCGGCAATGGCGGATGAAATAAGACGCTTTTATGGCGTGCAGTTTCACCCTGAAGTCACACATACATTGCAGGGGCAACTCATATTGGAACGTTTTGTCCATGTTATTTGTGGATGCGAAGCGCTCTGGACTTCCGCAAATATTATTGACGATGCAATTAATAAAGTTCGACAGCAGGTTGGTAGTGATCATGTATTGCTGGGACTTTCCGGTGGGGTCGATTCCTCAGTTGTTGCGGCCCTGTTACACAAAGCCATTGGTAACCAACTGACCTGTGTGTTTGTTGATAACGGTTTGTTGCGATTACGCGAAGGTGACCAGGTCATGGCGACCTTTGCACAAAATATGGGCGTAAAAGTTATTCGTATTGATGCTGAGAAGCGTTTTCTGGATGCGTTGGCAGGTGTCAGTGATCCGGAGAAAAAAAGAAAAACTATTGGCAATACGTTTATCGAGGTGTTTGACGAAGAGGCTGGCAAGTTATCCAACGTCAAGTGGTTGGCACAAGGCACAATTTATCCGGATGTTATTGAATCTGCTGGGTCACGGACAGGCAAAGCTCATGTGATCAAATCTCACCACAATGTAGGTGGATTGCCCGAGAATATGAAACTGAAACTTGTTGAACCATTGCGTGAACTGTTCAAAGATGAAGTTCGTCGCCTGGGCCTTGAACTGGGGCTGCCATATGACATGGTGTACCGGCATCCGTTCCCTGGACCTGGATTAGGTGTGCGTATTCTTGGAGAGGTCAAACGAGAATACTGCGAAACCTTGCGCCGGGCTGACGCTATTTTTATTGAAGAGTTGCACAAGTCAGGGTTCTATCATAAGACCAGCCAGGCGTTTGCTGTGTTCCTGCCTGTTAAATCGGTCGGGGTTGTAGGTGATGGTAGGCGTTATTCATGGGTTATTTCGCTGCGGGCAGTGGAGACCATTGATTTTATGACTGCACGGTGGGCCCATTTGCCCTATGACCTGCTGGAGATTGTGAGTAATCGCATCATTAACGAGATCGCTGATGTGTCGAGGGTGACCTACGATATTTCCTCCAAGCCGCCAGCGACTATTGAATGGGAATAAATTCTGAAGACATTGCTTTTATGCGTGAGGCGTTTCGTCTCGCTCAAATGGCTTCTGATGCCGGCGAGGTGCCGATTGGTGCCATCCTGGTCAGAAATGGGCAGGTGATTGGAAGAGGTTTTAATCAGCCGGTCAGAACTCATGATCCGAGTGCTCACGCTGAGATCTGCGCCCTGAGAGATGCCGGACAAGTTGTGGGTAACTATCGTCTGCCAGATTCAACACTCTACGTCACCATCGAGCCTTGCACCATGTGTTTTGGCGCGATTGTCCATGCACGAGTCAAGCGGTTGGTGTTTGGTGCCGCGGAACCGCGATACGGCGCAGTGATCAGCGGTCAAAAATTGCTTGAAAACGGCCACTTCAATCATCGTCCCGACGTGCTGAGCGGTGTGCTGGAGACGGAATGTGCGCAGATTATGAAACACTTTTTTGTGGCTAAACGGCAGCAGGCAGCACAGTCACAGCAGTAATAATCACCTGATTTTTACTATTTGATGGCGTATCATATTCCCCTGTTTTTTGACCTGCTGTTTAATTGAATTTTCACCATTCAAACTTTAAGAATTTCTGATAAAAAAGGCTTCCAGACATAATGTTTGTTCTCACTGGCTGCACCGCGCTTTCCGATTTTCGACTCCGTAAACTTCTGCGTCAGATCCAACATGAAATTCCTGTTGTTGAAGCAATGCATTGTTGTTTTGTTCACATAGTTGATTGTGACGAAGTTCTGGATGATCCCCGTAGTGAGGTTCTGGAGCAGTTGCTGAACTATGGAGATAGCCCTGCCTTAAATGATGATCTGGGGCAGTTTGGTGTTTTCCGCTTGGTAGTGCCAAGACCGGGCACTATTTCACCCTGGTCAAGCAAAGCAACAGATATTGTAAGAAATTGTGGCCTGCGGCAGATTCGTCGCGTTGAGCGCGGGATAGCATGGCATATCAGCCTCAAAAGGCCCTTAAGTGATGAGCAACTTATTAATCTGGATGCTCATCTGCATGACAAAATGACTCAGGCAGTACTGAATGACTACGAGGATGCGGTGTCTCTGTTTTCACACGCGCAACCCGCCCGCCTAAGCACTGTGGATATACTAGGGAATGGTAAACAGGCACTGCAACAGGCAAACCAATCGATGGGGCTGGCGCTCGCTGATGATGAAATTGACTACCTGTATGACGCTTTTCTAAAATTAGGCCGCAATCCCAATGATGTTGAATTGATGATGTTTGCGCAGGCTAACTCCGAACATTGCCGGCATAAAATTTTTAATGCCAGTTGGACGGTAGATGGTGTTGAGCAGTCTGATTCTCTGTTTGCGATGATTCGTAACACCCATAAAAAATCCCCGGGCAAGGTCTTGTCTGCCTACAAAGACAATGCCTCTGTCATGACGGGTAGTGTTGCCGGTAGATTTTTTCCCCAATCAGATTCGCATGAATATGATTATGTTACTGAACCAATACACATTCTAATGAAGGTGGAGACGCATAATCATCCAACAGCAATTGCGCCTTTCCCCGGAGCGGCAACCGGGAGTGGCGGTGAGATTCGTGATGAGGGTGCGACCGGGACTGGTGCCAAGCCCAAAGCTGGATTGTGTGGTTTCAGTGTTTCGAATCTGCGTCTGCCTGACTTTACGCAACCATGGGAGGAAGATTTTGGTCGTCCAGCGCATATTGTCTCGGCTCTGGATATCATGATTGAAGGGCCAATCGGCGCAGCAGCTTTCAATAATGAGTTTGGCCGCCCTAATCTGTGTGGCTATTTCCGCACCTTCGAAGAGTCAGTGCCTTCTGCTGGGCAATATGAGGTTCGGGGTTACCACAAACCGATTATGATTGCCGGTGGTTTAGGTAATATTCGCGAACAGCATGTTCAGAAACAACCATTTTATGCGGGTGCAAAACTGATTGTCTTGGGTGGGCCAGCCATGCTTATAGGTCTTGGTGGCGGCGCCGCCTCTTCCATGGCTGCTGGCGCTAGCAGTTCAGCGCTTGACTTTGCATCTGTGCAGCGAGAGAACCCTGAAATGGAACGTCGCTGCCAGGAAGTTATTGATCGGTGCTGGCAAATGGGGGACAGCAATCCGATAGCCTTTATACACGACGTAGGTGCCGGTGGTCTTTCTAATGCCCTTCCTGAACTGGTAAAAGACGGTGAGCGTGGCGGTATTTTTTCGCTGCGCCAGATACCAAATGCGGAACCCGGCATGTCACCTCTGGAAATCTGGTGTAATGAATCTCAAGAGCGTTATGTGCTTGCGGTTGCTCCCCACAATCTCGAATTGTTTGAGCAGATATGTCAACGTGAACGCTGTCCCTATGCAGTAGTCGGCGAAGCCACGGACGAGCAGGTTATTCGTTTACGCGATGAGCACTTTGATAACTCACCAATCAATTTGCCCATGTCAGTTTTATTCGGCAAGCCGCCCAGAATGCACAGAGATGTACAGAGTAGGGCTGTGCAGCTGGTGGCCCTGGATACTGATCAGATTTCTCTGGACGAGGCATTTGATCGTGTGTTGAGTCTCCCCGCAGTCGCCAGCAAAAATTTCCTGATTACGATTGGCGACAGATCGGTTACCGGGCTTGTTGCCCGAGATCAGATGGTAGGTCCTTGGCAGGTGCCAGTGGCCGACGCTGCGGTAACCGCGGCGTCATTTGATAGCTATTGTGGTGAAGCCATGGCCATGGGGGAGCGAACGCCGCTCGCATTGCTTGATGCGCCCGCTTCTGGTCGTATGGCCATTGCTGAAGCCATTACCAATATTGCATCAGCAAAAATTGAACATATTAGTGATATCAAATTGTCCGCAAACTGGATGGTAGCGGCGGGTCATCCCGGCGAGGATGCAAAGCTATACGCTACCGTTAGAGCGGTGGGTATGGAGTTATGCCCTGCGCTGGGTATCTGTATTCCGGTAGGTAAGGACTCCATGTCCATGCGTACCGTTTGGCAGGATGACAGCGGGAACACTAAAAGCAACACCGCGCCTCTATCATTAGTGATTTCTGCCTTTGCGCCGGTAACGGATATACGAAAAACGGTGACGCCTCAGCTGCGCTGTCTGACTGACGACAGCGATCTGCTGTTAATTGATTTGGGTCGTGGTCGTAATCGGATGGGCGGTTCTGCGCTGGCGCAAGTTTATCGTGAGCTGGGCGATGAGCCTGCCGATATTGAGAATCCTCAGGATCTGAAAAATTTCTTCAGTTTCATCCAACAGTTGAACGAAAAAAAGTTATTGCTGGCCTACCATGACCGTTCTGATGGGGGTTTGTTGGTGACTGTGATGGAAATGGCATTCGCCGGTCACTGTGGTATTGATCTGCAACTCGCGGAACTGATACACGCTGAAACGAATGTAATTGACGTGTTGTTCAACGAAGAAGCAGGTGCTGTTCTGCAGGTTTCGCGCAGTCAACTCAATACAGTGCTGAGCGCAGTCGAGGAATTCGGCTTATCAGATTGCACATCAGTCATTGGTCATCCTGCACTGCATGACAATATCCGGGTTTTAAATGGTGGCCGACTGTTACTGGAGCGTTCAAGAACAGACAGTCAACGTCTGTGGGCCCGAACCAGTTTTGAGATACAGTCTCTGCGTGATAACCCTGAGTCTGCACAGCAAGAATACGATCGTCTACTGGATAAAAAAGACCCCGGGTTGCATGCAAGCTTGAGTTTTGACATCAATCAGGATATCGCCGCACCATACATAAACACTGGCATTCGGCCGGCTGTTGCAGTGCTGCGCGAGCAAGGTGTCAATGGTCAGGTTGAAATGGCGGCTGCTTTTGACCGCGCTGGCTTCCGTGCGATTGATGTCCATATGAGTGATCTGATAGCGGGGCGAATTGACCTGTCGCAGTTTAATGTACTTGCCGCGTGCGGCGGGTTCTCTTATGGTGATGTCCTCGGTGCAGGTGGTGGATGGGCTAAATCCATACTGTTTAATGAGCCTCTGCGAAAACAATTCGAAGCGTTTTTTGCGCGAACCAGCACCTTATCGCTGGGTGTTTGTAATGGTTGTCAGATGATGTCGCTTCTGCACGAGCTTATCCCCGGCGCGCAGGACTGGCCAAAATTCGAGCGCAATCAGTCCGAGCAGTTCGAGGCGCGGGTCAGTTTGATCAAGATTGCAGAATCGCCCTCCATTTTTTTACAAGGAATGACCGGATCGATTTTTCCAATCGCGATTGCTCATGGGGAAGGGCGCGCAAAATTTGCTGACCCAACGATCCATAGTCAGATAAAAATTGCGCACGGTATAGCAGCACAATATGTAGATAATCACGAGCAGATTACTGAACACTATCCGGAGAACCCCAATGGCTCACCGGCTGGAATTGCAGGTGTCTGCAGCAAAGATGGACGAGCAACCATCTTGATGCCTCATCCAGAGAGAGTATTTCGTGCAGTGCAGAACTCCTGGCAAGCGGCTGAGTGGCAGGAAGATGCACCCACCATGCGTATGTTCCGAAATGCAAGAGCGTGGCTTAAATAGACTTAAGATTGTTGCGCTGACTGTAAGCGGCTGGATGTCCTATGCTGAAACTTTTTTTTATGTGCCGGAATCTCATCTGGAGAGAGTAAAGTTTGCACTGGAGCCGTTATCACTGCTCTGCGTAACTTCCATCCTTACGATGTGCCAGCTTTTGATGTCACTCAGGTCTTAGACTTCACACACTCTCACTGATGACTTTAATTGCAGCTCTTCGTTCTGGTGAATAAGTTACATCGTACATCCGTACTGGAAAGCGATTAATTTTGTGGTCTCTGAAGAATTGCTGAAGAGTGGTTTTTACAACAGCGAATGCAATTTCATCCCAGGGGATTTCGTGCTCGCTGAACAGTTTGACTTCAAGACTTTCAGCGCCCGGCGCAAAATCCAATCCGTCAAGTTTTGCTCGGAAGAACAGATAAACCTGATTGATGTTTGGTAGATTAAACACGGTGTAAAGGCTGTCTGGCTCTAATGTAACACTAGCACCTGCTTCTTCCTGAGTCTCGCGTATCGCTCCCTGCCAAGTAGTTTCACCATTTTCCATAAATCCCGCCGGCAAAGTCCACAAGCCTGCTCTTGGTTGAATTGCGCGGCGGCATAACAATACCTTGGCTCCCAACACGGGGATTGTCCCGACAATATTGTTTGGATTCTGATAAAACACGATATCGCAGGTCAAGCAACAATACCGGAGCTTATCATCGCCGGCGGGAATATGATGCGTAATCGGCCCGGCACATAACTGACAGAACTTCATGCATCCTCGGCTATTGGTTTAACGTTGGTAAGTGAGGTCAATTTTTGCTCGGGTGGGAAGGTTGGTAAGGATTGCCGTAAAGTTTAACAATATCCGCTTTATGAGGTTCAACAATCCCCTCCAGTGGCTTGGTCAGACAATAGTTTAATTCAGTAAAAGCTTCTTGCGTCATATCGAATATTTTCAGGAAACGTGCGGTAGGGTTTTTCGCACGCCTGAGTTCCATTTCAATCCTGAACTGAAGGCCTTGCAACCTGCGTTTTGTGTCTTTTGATTCGTTGCTGACCAGTTTAGAGATCCACCCCTGATGGTGACGTTCGAGCGCCTCCGGGGCATCTTTGTGCAACTGCATCATGGTGTCAAAATCAGGCAGTTTTACCATCCGGTGCTAGATCCTGTTAATTTCACAATGCAGTCTGAACTGTCGTGATGTAATAAACGCTTCAGTTTCACGTAGCCTCCGTTCCGTCGCTTGCAAGCGCTCAGCACATTCCATGGCTGTTATGCGATCATGTGTTGGTTGTCGCACTGTGTCAGCCCGGCTGTTGCTGGATGATGTTACACCTGATGCCCGAGCTAAGCCTTGGGTAGACTTTTGCAAGGATTTTGGTTCTTTGTCAAGCACAATCCAACAGATTACATACGCCCAAAATGTTATTCCTCCGAGTATAAATATCGATATGAATGTCACTAGGCGTACGATGAACGTGCTGATATTCAGATAATCTGCAATCCCAGCACACACACCTGCTACGCGAACGTTTGTACGACTTCTATACAAAGGCTTTTTGAGATTAAACCGACTGACTTGTTCACTTTGCGAACCGAATAGATCGGTCATCCCTTCTTGATTATCTGGTTCTGGCGGTGTGTCGTTACCTGGCACATACGCAGCCATAGCCGCTTTGATACGCTCAGGTCGTTTTTCATCTTCTAGTATCCAGTACATCGCAAGATAAACCAGTATCAAAAACGGTGAAACCAGACAGGCAATGACATATATTACGCGGACCAATGAGGTTGGAACCTCAAGGTATCTTGCAAAACCCGCGCACACTCCCAGTACTTTTTTGTTTTCTCTGTCCAGGCCTAATTTTGGACGCTGATACAAAAATTCAGTTTCCTGATCAGTGTTTCTGCTCATGTTGATCCCTCCAGCCTGGGACTTCAGAGTCCAGAATCGACTCAAGTGTGTCTATCCGACGGTTCATGGTATCAGCCATCGCGCTGAGTTCACTTAGCTCATAAGCTCTCGCTGCGGTTGGTATTTTTTTCTCTTTGCGGCGATAAAGCAGCACGACCCAGATAGTCACGAAAATTCCGCCAACGGTAATAAGCGAAATCACAAATTCAAAAAAATCCATGAGCCGTGTCCTTTACTGTTTGTTAAGTTTTGCCTTAATTGACTGAAGCTCCAGATTGATTTTTTCCTGATTGGCCAGTTCTGCAAATTCATCCTGCAGTCCCTTTTGCTTGATGTTCATGCTGTCTACCTGACCTTCCATCAAGTCTATCTTGCGCTCGTAATACTCAAACTTGTTCATAGCACTGTCAATACTGAAACTATGCAGTTTCTGGTTGATGTCCACGCGTGATTGTGCTGCTGAGCTTCTCATCAGTAGCGTTTTCTGACGGGCTCGTGCATCACTCAATTTCGCTTGCAACTGATCAATTTCGGTACTGAGTTTTTCAAGCGTTTCGTCCAGTTTAAGCAGTTCGTCCTCAAGCATGCCGGCGGTGGTGTTGACCGTTGATTTTTCGATGAGGGCAGCTCTGGCCAGATCTTCCCGGTCTTTTCCCAGCGCCAGTTCAGCTTTGGACTGCCACTCACCTGCCTGACGATGCAGTTGTTCGATACGACGATTTACCGTTTTCTTTTCAGCTATAACCTTAGCGGTACTGCTGCGTACTTCTACCAGCGTTTCTTCCATTTCCTGAATCATCATGCGAATCATTTTTTCAGGATCCTCAGCTTTGTCCAGCAGAGCACTGATGTTGGAGTTAATGATGTCGCTCAAACGTGTGAAGATACCCATATTATTTTACCTCTGAAAGTGAACTACATTTTACTATTGCCGGCCTTTTTGGATGAATTTCAACTCGTGCCAGCAAAACAAAGCAGAATGTGTGCCATTATCAATGCTTCAATTTAACATACTGAATATAAACAAATAATTAATATTTTGCTGGCACTTGTGAAACACAGGTTGGTCAGCATGCTTAACAAGTGGTATTTTTTGCAACATAGTATCGGAATTCTCGTAACCAACAGGAGTTAGAGTATGCCCACCGAGTTGTCCTTGCCAAGAATGATTGGAGAGTCTGCCAGTTTTCTCGAAATGCAGGAACATGTTTCCAGGGTGGCGCCGTTAAATAAACCAGTGTTGATTGTGGGAGAGCGGGGGACGGGTAAAGAATTGATTGCTTCACGACTTCACTATCTTTCATCCCGCTGGCAACAGACATTTTTGAAGATCAATTGTGCAGCGCTCAGTGATTCATTGCTTGAGGCTCAGTTGTTTGGACATGAGGCCGGCGCGTTTACAGGTGCCAGCGGGCAGAGGAAAGGTTACTTTGAGCGTGCTGATGGGGGTACCTTGTTTCTTGACGAGCTTGCGAACACTGCAATGCCTGTGCAGGAAAAAATCCTCAGGGTTATTGAGTACGGTGAGTTCGAACGTCTTGGAGGCAGTCAGACAATCAAGGTTGATATTCGTTTAGTCGCGGCAACCAATGAAGATTTGCCTGCGCTTGCCCGAAGTGGAAAATTCAGGGAGGATCTTCTCGACCGATTGGCATTCGACGTGGTGACCTTGCCACCTCTTCGTGTGCGTGCTGACGATATTCTAGTTCTGGCTGAGCATTACGCCATCGGTATGGTAAAGGAGATGGGGCAGGATTTTTTTGCAGGATTTTCTGATGATATGCAGCGTGAACTACTCAATTACAGCTGGCCAGGCAATGTACGTGAGTTGAAAAATGTGGTGGAAAGAGCGGTTTATCTTCATCCAGGACGGGTAATAAGCAAATTGGTATTTAATCCATTTGTTTCACCTTACCGGCCTGCCTTATCGCCCGTGCGAGCACAGCAGTCAGGCGTGGAGGTAGGAGATACAAACACCAGTAACCCATTGCTGGAAAATGGCAAATTTAAACAACTCAATCACGCAACCGTGAGCTGGACTGGTGATACGCTCGATTTTCAAGAACACATACAGAACTACGAGACAGAGTTGTTACGTAAAGCACTCGAGCATTGTCAGTTCAATCAAAGGAAAACGGCGACCTTTCTCAATTTGAGTTACCACCAGCTACGCGGTTATCTTCGAAAATACGATCTTTTGTCTTGAGGGGTGAGTAAGATTACAAATGTGTCTGAGATCAGTTTTCTCCTTGCTCATAATGATCAAGAGTTGTGTTTTCCAGGGGCGGCCAAAGGCAGTATTGACCTGTGGTGGGTGCCTGTTCCAGATTTCAATGTTTCTTCGCTTTACAGTCATTATCATCGTGTCCTGAATGCGGCAGAGCATCAGCGATTTTTATCGCAACGATTACCGAAGGGACAGCTGCAATTTCTGATCACCCGTATAGTTCTGCGTTACCTTTTTAGTCTCTATCACCCGGAAACACAACCTGCCCAATGGATATTTGGAAAGAGTGAGACGGGGCGCCCTCAGGTTGATCTGAGCCAATCTTCTCTACAGTTCAATCTGACACATACGGGAAATTTGTTATTGATTGCAGTGACTGGAAGCGGGGCAATCGGGGTGGATGCTGAAGTTTTGGGTCGAAAAGCTGATGTTGCAAGGATTGCTCAACGGTACTTCAGCAGTGCTGAGGCGGTGCAGATTCTGGATTCCTCTCCTGAGCTGCGAAATGAGTTGTTTTTGCGTTTTTGGACCTTGAAGGAGGCCGCTGTCAAAGCCACGGGTCTCGGACTTGCGCGATCAATTACGCGATTCAGTTTTAGATCTCCCATGACAAAAAACTTTAAACACACAGACGATTGGCACATGCAAGGGCATGAGGTCATGAAGTTTAGCTTCTGGTCAACCACTGTTGATCAGCATGCAGTGGGAGTGTGTCTGGCGACCCCTGAGAGCACGTCCACAGAAGAGCTCAGAATTAACACCCGTAAGTTGGTTTGGAATACGTCAGAGTATAAAAGCACGGTATCTAGACTGGGTATTCACTGGTTTCATAGCCATTGATTCAAAGTGAATGAATGCAGAAGTCAAAGTATGTACTCAAGCACAAACTTGGAACCGTAGAATCCAACTAGTAGAAAAGCGAATCCGGTCAGAGTTCCTTTAATTGCGGTATTGCCTCGCCATCCTAACCGGTGGCGACCAATCAGCAGAGCCGCAAATACTGCCCACGATAGCAATGAAAAGAACATTTTATGTGGGAGTCCCTGCGCTCCGATATCACTAATAAAAACAAAACCTGCCACTATCGCCAGGCTCAGCAATATCTGGGCCGTCCATAAAAGCTCGAACAGCAGGCGTTCCATATCCTGCAAGGGCGGAAACCAGCGCATGACGCGAGCAACATGATGGTGTTTAAGTTGGTGATTCTGAAACGCCAGAAACAGTGATTGCACTGCGGCGATAGAAAACAGGCTGTAAGCAACAATTGAAAAAATGACATGGGCAGCAATTCCCTCCTCAATGTGTTGAGGAGGATATGTGCTCCTAATACTTAACGATAGCAGTATTGACAACATGGCCAGAGGCGCTGCCGCAAGGATAAGGCCGCTGGCCTGACGGCGCATATTGCTTAACAGGGTCAGCAGCATTATTAGCGCAAAAATCAATGAGCTGATCTCAATCAGTCCAAAATGATAAGCAGTATCCCGATAAATCAACGTTCCGGCACTGCATAAGTGTGCAGATACACCTATAAATCCTGCCCACAGTGTGCCGGGACGTGTACTTGAGCGCAGGGCTCCGTTGTTGATGGTTTGCCGCTGCAGGGCCAAAGTGCCCGCATAAAAGAGCAGTGCGACAATGCCTGTTAATGTGGTAGTGACCATAAGCTGGCGGAATCCTGCTGGAGTGCGGTGTGGTTAAAGCTTCCAAAGTGTCGCACATGTACTGATGTCAATGAAGAGCTTTTTTATGTTAAGGGAGCATCCTCTGCAGGGCTCTATTGTCCACATGTCTCTTCAGGGTGATAATACAATAAATTCAATTTCGCGCGGTTACAGACGCACTGTCAATTGTCTGTCCGATGCTGAAGGGGCAATTCAACATGTTTGAGAGCTTAACGGAACGACTGTCCGGTGCTATGCGAAAGGTCAGCGGAAAAGCAACGCTGACTGAAAATAACATAGAGGAAGCTTTGCGCGAGGTTCGTCGCGCATTGCTCGAGGCCGACGTTGCCTTGTCAGTTGTCAAGGATTTTACTGATCGCGTTAAGCTCAGGGCGGTAGGACAGGAAGTGTCGCAAAGCCTGAGCCCGGGGCAGGCGTTTATAAAAATCGTTAAGGCCGAACTTGAGGCAGTGATGGGGGCTGCCAATGAGCAGCTAAATCTTAATGCCCAGCCGCCCGCAGTGGTTCTCATGGCGGGTTTGCAAGGTGCCGGTAAAACAACAACGGTTGCAAAGCTGGCAAGATGGCTTAAAGAGTCACAGAAAAAGTCAGTGATGGTAGTGAGCGCGGATGTTTACAGGCCTGCAGCGATCGCCCAGCTACAGACTCTTGCTGAGGATGTGGGTGTCAAATTTTATGCATCTGACAACACACAAAAGCCTGCCGACATTGTTCAGGGTGCACTGAAGGAAGCCCGAAAAGCCTTTGTTGATGTATTGCTCGTAGACACTGCTGGACGTTTAGCTGTTGATCGGGAAATGATGGCGGAGATCAGCGAGCTACATAAGCTGCTGAATCCGATCGAAACCTTGTTTGTGGTCGATGCATTGACGGGGCAGGATGCTGCGAATACTGCTCGTGCATTCAACGATGCTCTTCCCCTGACAGGTGTTGTTTTAACCAAGGCAGATGGTGATGCACGAGGAGGTGCGGCCTTATCTGTTCGTCACATCACCGGTAAGCCCATCAAATTTATTGGTATGGGCGAAAAAACAGACGCACTGGAGCCGTTTTATCCAGATCGTGTTGCGTCGCGTATTTTGGGTATGGGCGATTTGTTGTCGCTTATTGAAGACGCGGAACGCAAGGTTGATAAAGCAAAAGCTGAAAAGCTCGCTGGTAAAATTCAGAAAGGCAAGGGTTTTGATCTGGAAGATTTTCGTGAGCAGCTGCAGCAGATGAAAAACATGGGCGGTATGGCCAGTATTCTCGACAAAATGCCGGGAATAGGAATGTTGCCCCCAGGTGCCGCAGCCAAGGTTGATGACAGTCAGTTCGGAAGAATGGAAGCTATTATCAATTCAATGACTCCACGTGAGCGTCAAAACCCCGATGCGCTGAATGGTTCGCGAAAGCGCAGAATTTGTGTTGGTTCCGGAACTCAGATTCAGGATCTGAATCGGTTGTTAAAACAACACAAGCAAATGCAGAAAATGATGAAAAAAATGAAAAGTGGCGCATTGGCAAACATGATGCGCGGCCTTGGGGGTATGCGCGGCCCCGGTGGCTTCCCTGGTGCCGGTGGCCCACCCCGTTTTTGAAGGATGAATTAGCGTGCTGAACACACGATGTAGTGGGTTATTTGTTGAAAAAGCACAAAGAAATCTTCCCACAGGCAGATGTTTGGCTTAGAATGCTGCACTTTTTCCGGCACTGTGTCGGGAGTAATCTATTTTCGTACGAAGATAACTTTAGGAATCGTAGTATATGGTCACAATCCGATTGGCTCGCGGCGGCGCTAAGAAAAAGCCTTTTTACCACATCACTGTGTCTGACTCGCGTAATGCACGAGACGGTCGCTTTATCGAGCGCGTTGGATTTTTCAATCCGGTAGCCCGCGGCAAGGAAGAACGTCTGCGTCTCGATCTTGATCGAATCAGCTATTGGTCAACTCAGGGTGCTCAGCCCAGTGATCGCGTTGCGGCGCTGATCAAAGAAGCAGCAACAACTGCTACTACTCAGGCTTGATGCCAGGGTATCGCTGAATTGGCTCGTTTGAGTCCAACTGTAGGCGTCTCCCGATCTGATATCGAGAGGACGACCGAACTGGTCAGCCTTGGTCGGGTTGGGTCGCCTTATGGTGTGAAAGGCTGGTTCAAGCTAGTCTCTCATACCCAGCCCAGAGAGAACATTCTTGCCTACCGGTTATTTGCTGGTGTTGTTAACGGCGTCAGCCGTACGCTGGAGATGGATGAGGCAAAGGTGCACGGCAAAGGGCTGGTGGCACATTTGGTGGGGTTTGATACGCCGGAAGACGTCAGACTGATGACAGGGATGGAATTAATGATTCCTTTGTCAGATCTTCCTGAACTGAGTTCAGAAGATTATTACTGGCATCAATTGCAAGGCTTGAAAGTAGTGAACGTTGCTGGCCAATTGTTAGGCAGGATAGATAACCTGATGGAGACTGGGGCCAACGATGTAATGATAGTGAAGCCATGTGAGGGAGGACTGGACAAGCATCAGCGGTTGATACCATGGTTGCCTGACCAAGTTGTTCTTAAGGTTGACATGGAGAACAAAACGGTCTTCGTGGACTGGGAAGCTGATTACCTCATCTGAGAGTTTAAATTCATCAGATGCGGTCTGGATTAAGTTGTAACCGGAGACGCGCGCATGTCGGCTGGCCGCATGCAGGTAGGTATCGTAACGCTGTTTCCGGAGATGTTCACGGCAGTGACATCCTTTGGGATAACAGGCCGTGCGTGTCGCGATGGTATTGTTGACGTTGCTTGCTGGAGTCCACGAGATTATGCAAAGGACCGGCACGGGACAGTAGACGACAAACCGTTCGGCGGCGGCGCTGGAATGTTAATGAAAACTGGCCCTCTGTGCGACGCGATTGCGCAGGCAAAGGCCTGGAACGATAAGACGCCTACTGTGATTTATTTATCACCGCAGGGACGCAAGCTTGATCAGACAGGTGTCACCTTGCTCGCGCAGCGTCGTAATCTGGTGTTGGTGTGCGGTCGGTATCAGGGCATTGACGAGCGAGTTTTGAAAACGGAGATTGATGAGGAGTGGTCCATTGGGGACTACGTACTCAGTGGCGGAGAGCTTGCTGCCATGGTTATGCTGGATGCCATCATCCGCTACCAGCCCGGAGCTCTCGGACACGAAGATTCTGCAGGACTGGATTCCTTTGCAGATGGCAATACAGGATTGAGTTTACTTGATTGCCCGCGATACACGCGCCCGCAGGAGTTTGCGGGGCTGACAGTGCCAGAGGTGCTGATTGGTGGAAATCACGAACTTGTCAGACGCTGGCAATTAAAACAGCGGCTGGGACAGACTTGGTTAAAGCGACCGGATCTGCTGGCTCAACAGAGCCTTGATCAGCATGAACAGGCGCTTTTAAATGAATTTATCAGTGAATACGGAACCTTGCCGACCTGAGCAAACGCGGCCCCAATCGTTGGGGCTGGTAAATCAGGTGTTAAGGGTATCCATAACCGGGAGTACGGCGATGAGTGACAGCAAAAATATAGAATTGGTTGAAAGCCAGCAGATAACCAGAGAAGTGCCGGAATTCAGCCCGGGCGACACTGTAGTTGTGCAGGTCAAGATCAAGGAAGGTGACCGTGAACGTCTTCAGGCGTTCGAAGGTGTAGTAATTGGTATTCGTAATCGCGGATTGAACTCTGCTTTTACTGTGCGCAAAATTTCTCACGGTGTTGGTGTTGAGCGTACCTTTCAGACCCACAGCACTATGATCGACAGCATTACGCTGAAACGTCGTGGCGATGTTCGTCAGGCTAAGCTGTACTACCTGCGAGATCTGTCTGGCCGCGCTGCACGAATCACCGAGAAGTTGGAAAAGAAAGTCAGCTGATTCTGATAAGCAGCCGTTACCTTGTTGCCTATTGCAGAAAAAAAATTTTTCGTTTGACCTGCGTGATGATG
>CAMBPO010000008.1 GCA_945869725.1 Klebsiella pneumoniae | reverse complement strand
GGGTGCCGACTAATCGTCGGGCCGTGCCCCGGGTTTACAATGCCTCGTTACCGGTTTCACCGGTGCGAATGCGTATGCTCTGCTCTATTGTAGTCACAAAAATTTTGCCATCACCGATGTGTCCGGTGTTAGCTGCTTTGCAGATTGCCTCGATAGCTTGGTCTACTACCGCATCGGAAACTGCCACTTCTATCTTTGTTTTTGGAAGAAAATCGACTACATACTCTGCGCCACGATAGAGTTCGGTATGACCTTTTTGTCGTCCGAAGCCTTTGACTTCGGTCACTGTCATACCATTCACGCCAAGCTCTTGCAGCGCTTCGCGTACATCGTCTGATTTGAATGGTTTAATAATTGCGGTGATCAGTTTCATCCAGTGTCTCCGGACAGGTGTGGGTCAAAACGACTTTTGACTGTAGCACGGCAGCCCTGATTTCTCTAGTCAAGCTTCTCGTCGCGAAGGGCGCCCAGCCAAGGCTCAAGCTCATCCCAGTCAAGCGGGAAGACATGTTTGCCCTCGTTCAGCAGTTTGGCATCTACGATGGCGCGTCCTTGTTCCAGTGCTTCGACCAGGGCCGGCATCTGCTCATCCCATCGGAACAGATCGCCCTCCGCAATACGAAGGTAGACGGGCAGATTTTTCATATCACCAATCAGATTCAGATCTTTGAGCATGCCGGGTACGGCGACCACGCCGTGATACAGGTCTGGTTGTTGCGCCGCAAGTTCCAGTGCCGAACTGCCCCCTGTGGAAACACCCACCAGCAGCGCTTTGCCTGGCAGAATATCCGGTTCTTTCTGTAGTTCTTTGATTACTTTGGGTATTTTTAGCCCATTTTCGCCGGTAAACGGAGTGTTGTTGGGTGAAACCGGGACCGCAATCATCCAGCCATGCTCAGATAATTCACGGCCCAGCCAGAACTGAGCGCGCGCAACATACTCATTGCCACTGCCGCCCGACATCAAAATGCATAATGGCCAGGGACCGTCACCACTGGTTTCCGGAACAAACAAAAATACTTTTACGGTGCTGCCATCGTCCAGTTTGACTTCGGCCACACGGTCTCGTGCGTACGACGCCAAGGGCAATATCATCATGCAGCCTAGCAGAACCAGGCTGATTAACTTTGCAAGATTGCCACTTCTAACCATGAGTACGTTTAATCACAAGATCATTAAAATCGGTCTGTCTGAATAGTTGTCACTTGTGTCACAAGCCATCAGAAGAGCATTACTGAACAAATTCAGCTTAACAGATGGCTTTGCTTCAGTGGAGGTATGCGCGATAAGTGGATGTCACTAAACGATAGTTGCCCTAAGTATTTGGCCCCAGGTTTGGTTGACGGCGATCAGAGTGATGCAGACATCAAAGGCCAACAACTTCCATACGCTCGTTTGCAGAGACGGTTACCCGTGTGCCACTTTCGGTTATGAACTCGTTGTCGCCCAGATTTCGTTTTAACACACGGTATATCACAGGAGCCTCGCTGGCGTCACGGTGCAGCAGCACGGTTAGCAGACGGTGCTGATCTTGCCAGTACAGGTAACTGGCTACGCCGCCACTGACAACAAGCATTGCGAGCACCGTCCATAACACCGCTTTGATTTTTACTGCCAGATTGCCTGGCGCTGATGTTGCTGTGCCAGAAGACTGCCTGTCCGGATCACGGGCTTTTGACAGAAAACTATCCAGCTCGCTGTTACCGGTGCTGCGTACCGGCAGGCTATTGCTCGAAGATGTAGACTTCTGTGCCTTGGACTGTTGATAGCGTTTGCGCAGATACACAGCGACAAGAACGGTTACCACTAAAGTAAGCAGTAGTTTGCTGAACATCCTGACGTTATCCTCGGGCAGCCGTCCCGTTATGGAGGGCGGTTGTGGGTAAGGGTCGATCATACATTCCGCAAGCCTTCTGATCCAGTTGTCCCGGATCATTGTCACTGCCATAATCTGGACTTTAAGCTATCCGATAACAATTCAAAGCAGATTTTTTTTGCTTCCGCGCTATAATCCGGCTTTTTAACGATGCCCGTCCCATGAACCTGATCATTGATACTGAGCAATTTTCTGATCGCGCACGTGGTTGTGTGGTTACGATTGGAAAATTCGACGGGGTTCATCTTGGTCATCAGCGGATCGTTGAACAATTGCGTGCAAAATCTGCGCAGTTATCTGTTCCGTCGGTAGTGATTGTTATCGAGCCGCATCCGGAAGAGTTTTTTGCAGCCAATCCGCGGGTGTGTCCACCGCGCTTGAGCGAAGCGCCGGAGAAAGTAGCGTTGCTGACAGCCATGGGTGTGGATTATGTCTATCTGCTGACGTTTGATGCGCAGCTTAGTCAGCAAAGCCCCCAGGATTATATTGAACAGCGGCTGATCGCGGGGCTGAATATCAAATGTTTGATTGTTGGAAATGATTTCAGGTTCGGGCACAAACGCGCTGGTGACTTTGCGCTGCTTGAGCAATATGGCAGGCAGGCGGGTTTTGAAGTGGTACAGACGGACAGCTGCTTTTATGAAGGTGTCCGAGTCAGCAGTACTTATGTGCGGGACTGTTTGTCGCGTGCAGATTTTGAGCAAGTGGCTGGTTTGCTGGGACGTGAATACTCGATTGCCGGAAAGGTTGTTAAAGGCAGGCAGCTGGGGCGCACCCTCGGGTTCCCAACCTGCAACTTGGCGCTCAATCGTCAGAATATTCCGTTACATGGTGTATATGCCTGCCGTGCTGACATTGTGACAGCTCAGGGTGAACACCTGATCGCACACGGGGCTGCCAACATAGGTTACCGTCCTTCAGTTGGCGCCACCGGTACTGGCGCAGTCGAAGAAGCCTGGCTGGAAGTTCATCTGCTGGACTTTGACAAAGATATTTATGACGCGCAGATGCGGGTGGTGTTTTCTCACCGTATCCGTGCTGAGCGGAAATTTGAATCGCTGCAGGCCCTGACACAACAGATTGCCAGGGATGTCCAGCAGGTCAGGGCGTTTTTTGAAAGCGGTTTGGCCGCCACGCCCATCACCGATTTGACTCACAGGAGTTAACAGCAAGTTCCATGACTGACTACAAACATACCTTAAATCTGCCTCAAACCGAGTTTGCCATGAAGGCCAGTCTGGCTCAGCGAGAGCCCGCGATGCTCGAGCATTGGCAAGCGATTGACCTGTATGGGCAGATTCGCCAGCTACGCGCGGGCAGTCCATCATTTATCCTGCATGATGGCCCACCTTACGCCAATGGTGATCTGCATCTTGGGCATGCGGTAAACAAGTCTTTAAAGGACATGATTATCAAGTCACGCACGCTGATGGACTTTGACGCGCCATATGTACCCGGTTGGGACTGTCATGGTTTACCGATAGAACACAATGTTGAAAAGAAAAAAGGCAAAGCCGGCCAAAAGATCAGCTACGCCGAGTTCCGCAAAGCCTGTCGGGAGTATGCCGCCAGTCAGGTTGAAAATCAGAAAAAAGATTTTATTCGTCTCGGCGTGTTGGGTGACTGGGACAATCCTTATCTCACCATGAATTTTCAGACGGAAGCCAATATCGTTCGCGCGTTGGGCCGAATTGTTGAGAACGGCCATCTGGTCAAAGGCTTCAAACCGGTTTATTGGAGTGTGGTGGGTGCGTCTGCACTGGCTGAGGCGGAAGTTGAATATCAGGACAAACAGTCCTACACCATAGACGTGCGCTTTACGGCTGTTGAACCGGCGTTCTGGTTAAAGGCATTCAGTGTTGCAGATGTGATCAAGTTGCCATTGTCGGTGGTGATCTGGACCACAACACCATGGACCTTGCCTGCCAATCAGGCAGTCTGTCTTAACGCCGCACTCGAATACGCCTTGTTGCGATGCAAGATTTCAGACGAGCAGGGTGACGAGCTGCTAGTAATCGCTGCGGACATGCAGGATGAGGTGATGGCACGTTACGGCGTTGAATCGGTTGAGCGACTGGGTGTTGTGAAAGGCGCGATACTGGAACGCGCTCTGCTCAAGCATCCATTTATAAACAAACATGTGCCAGTGTTGCTTGGTGATCATGTGACAACTGACGCGGGTACCGGTGCGGTGCACACTGCTCCTGATCACGGTATGGAAGATTTTGTGGCAGGTCAGGCTTATGGTCTTGGCACGTTGAATCTGCTGGATGATCAAGGTGTGTTCAGTGCTGATGCCGGCGAAGTGGCGGGTGATCATGTTTATAAAGTCGATGAAAAAATTCTGGATATTCTTAAGCGAGAAGGCGCGCTGGTAGCGGTAAAAAAAATTACTCACAGTTATCCGCATTGCTGGCGCACCAAGACGCCGCTGATTTATCGGGCCACGCCCCAATGGTTTATCAGCATGACAGAAAAGGGTCTGCTTGACAGTGCGCTTGAGGCGGTAAAAGGTGTGCAATGGATTCCTGAATGGGGTCAGGCGCGTATCGAGTTAATGTTAAAGGCCAGCCCGGACTGGTGTGTCTCCCGTCAGCGTACCTGGGGTGTGCCGATCACATTGTTCGTACACAAAGAAACGGGTGCCTTGCATCCGCGTACCGTTGAATTGTTTGAACAGATTGCACAGCGTATTGAAAAGACCGGCATCGACGCCTGGTTTGATCTGCAGCCTGCGGAACTGTTGGGTGAAGAAGCAGCGCACTACAATAAAGTCAGTGATACCCTCGATGTGTGGTTTGACTCAGGTGTCACACATTACGCAGTTCTTGAAAAAACCGCAGGGCTGCGCTTTCCGGCAGATCTCTATCTGGAGGGCTCCGATCAGCACCGCGGCTGGTTCCAGTCGTCCCTTAAATCGTCCATTGCCATGAATGGGGTTGCACCCTATAAACAGGTGCTGACACACGGATTCACCGTAGACGAGAATGGTCGAAAAATGTCCAAATCCTTGGGCAATACCATTTCGCCAACCGAGGTGTTCAACGAATACGGTGCGGATATTCTGCGCTTATGGGTGGCGGCAACAGACTATCGGGGCGAGATCGCCGTATCCCCGGAAATTCTTAAACGTGTCGCGGATTCTTATCGGCGTATTCGTAATACCGCGCGTTTTCTGCTTAGCAATATGAGTGGATTTGAACCGGCGGTGGATGCGGTTGCATCGCAGGACATGCTGGCGCTGGATTACTGGATTACCCGTCAAGCACAGCTGCTGCGCGAACAGGTAAATACTGATTATGAACATTATCAGTTCCTGAACGTCTACCAGAAAGTGCATAACTTTTGTGTAATCGAGTTAGGCGGTTTTTATCTGGATATCATCAAAGATCGACAGTACACCGCTAAAACTGACGGGTTGGCACGACGATCTACCCAGACAGCGATGTATCACATCACCGAAATTCTTGTCAGGCTCATTGCGCCGATTCTGAGCTTTACGGCTGATGAAATTTGGACCTTTGTGCCCGGCAAGCGCGCGCCATCCGTGTTTCTGAGTTTGTTTGACGACGGTTTGCCACTGTTGGAGCCGCAGACAGAATTCAGTGATGAGTTCTGGACACAACTGATGGCAGTCAAAACTGCTGTCAATAAAGAGCTGGAAAAGCAGCGCACTGATAAAAAAATCGGTGCTGCGTTGTCTGCAGAAGTCATTCTATATTGCGACGACGCATTGACCTCGCAGTTGCAGCGTTTGCATGACGAACTTAGATTTGTGCTTATAGTTTCCGCTGCCACCGTGCGGCCTTTATCCGAAGGGGCTGATGCTGCGGTCACAGAGTTGGCAGGTTTGCGGGTCAGTGTGCAGGCGTCTTCACATCTGAAGTGTGCGCGTTGCTGGCACTACCGGGCCGATGTGGGCAGCCACGCGAATCACCCGGAGATATGTGCGCGTTGTGTTGACAATATCAGTGGCAACGGCGAGCAACGTCAGTACGCCTGAGGAGGTTGCGGTGAGTGATTCGGTAGTGTCAGTCAATCCGGGCGCAAGAGTGACCTTGCACTTTTCACTATCGTTGCCGGATGGGTCCGAGATCGACAGTAATTTTAACAAAGCCCCGGCGACATTTGTGGTGGGTGACGGCAATCTGCTGCCCGGATTTGAAGCGGTATTGATGGGCGCTGTACCAGGGGATTCAGTATCGGTTTGCCTGCCGCCTGAACAGGCGTTTGGTGCAATCAATCCCGACAACGTGCAGTCATTTCCTCGCCAGCGTTTTGCGGGGCTGTTAGCCAATACCACCGACCCGGTTGAGCCCGGCAGCGTATTATCTTTTGCCGACTCTGGCGGCAACGAAATACCCGGCGTTATAAAACAGATTGGTGAATTATCAGTCGTGATTGATTTTAATCATCCGTTAGCAGGCCGCGAAATTGTATTCAAGGCCGATATCATTTCCGTGATCCCTAACGGTGTGCAGGCCGTGCGTATTCAGGGTTGAGCAGGTTTGACACGTTTGTAATGACAAGAGAAAAATATGATGACGCCCGACAGTAATATTGTGCAGCAGTATGAGTTCAAATCAGTGCCGGGTGCTGAGATCAAGCTCGCTAATCCGCGCGGTTTTTGCGCCGGTGTTGATCGGGCCATCGATATCGTCAACCGCGCGCTGGATGTTTATGGTGCTCCGATATACGTGCGTCACGAGGTGGTGCACAACAAATTTGTTGTCGATACCCTTCGACAACGCGGCGCCATTTTTGTAGACGAATTGCAGGATGTGCCGGTGGTCGACAGTCTGGGTCGCAAACCCATTGTTATTTTCAGTGCACATGGTGTGTCGCAGGAAGTGCAACGTGAGGCAGAGAAACGCGGATTTGATGTCTTTGATGCCACCTGTCCGCTGGTGACCAAGGTGCATCTTGAAGTTGTGCGCTACAGTGCGGAAGGGCGCGAATGTGTGTTGATTGGTCATGCCCGCCATCCGGAAGTGGAAGGCACCATGGGGCAATACAATAAAAGTACCGGCGGTGATATTTATCTGGTCGAATCGGTGGAGGATGTCGCCACGCTGCAGGTCAAAAATCCGCTCAAACTTGCCTATGTGACGCAGACCACATTGTCGATGGATGATACTGCCAAGGTGATTGACGCCTTGCGCGAACGTTTTCCTGACATCGATGGTCCACGAAAAAAAGACATCTGCTACGCCACGCAGAACCGACAGGATGCCGTCAAACAACTGGCACTGGAATGCGACTTGCTGTTGGTTGTGGGTTCGCCTAACAGTTCCAATTCCAATCGCCTGCGCGAACTGGCAGAGCGCATGGGTTGTGAGGCGTATCTGATCGACAAGGTCGACGATCTGCGGCCTGAGTGGTTTGTGGGCAAGCGCCGTTTTGGGGTGACCGCCGGCGCGTCAGCCCCTGAGGTGCTGGTTCAGCAAGTGGTCGACAGGCTGCAGGAACTCTGTGGAGAAGCGCCGCAGGAAATACCGGGTGTTGAGGAAAATATCGTGTTTCGTATGCCGCGTGAGCTTGCCCGTTAACCGGGCAAGCTCTGGCATGGCAAGGATGGGCACTGAAAGCAGACTTTACTCGGCATCGATCGGCGCATCGGGTACCTGACCCGCTCGCTCCGCTGCCCTTGCACCTGACAGGATGCCCATCAAAGCGTAGTTGCCTTCATGGCACGCGTATTCAAAGATAGGATCTTCACTGGCTGTGTAATTGATGACCGCCGTCCAAGGGGTTTCCCAGGTGCTAGGGTCTTCCACCGTGAATTGATACTCCAGCACATCATCTGCGACGCGGGTATAGCGCTCAACAAAGGTGCGGTTTTCTCCGGCGCCCCGGAACAGACTTTGACCGGAGAAGTTTCTGGTTTCAACCACCAGTGTATTGCCTTCATACCAGCCGCGTGAGTCGCCGTGCCACAGTTTCACACGCTCATCCAGAGGCGGTTTGTCACCAATGGGGATCACACGCACATCGTGAATCATTTCCTGAATGATGGCCACCGAGGTATTGCTCTGCACAATCTGGTAGTAGCTGTTGTAGCCGGCCAAGATATAGGGCATGCCGTAGGTAATGCAGCGTTCCTGCAACGGCCTGCCAAGATAGGTGTCGGTCGGGCTCAAGCGAGCGCTGGCACGCGCCTGTGCACGGGCGCGACCTTCCTCAGTCATCGGCGGTAGTCTGCCGTTAGGCGGATCAATGATCAGCGACGTACGGTTCTCCATGTTTCGATCCACCATCCAGCTGGAATCGTAGTTGCCGGTTGATGGGTCATAGGAGCGGACTTCGCCGGTGATCACCGCGTTGAGAAAACCATCACCAAACAGGGCGTCGCCACCGCTGGCGCGTACTTCCTCCGCCTGTTGCAGCAGATCTCGGAACTCTTCATCGGTTAACTCGGCACGATTGCCAAAGATCTCCGGGCGCTCAAGAGGCGTGCTGCTGTTGTTGGCCCATACGCCTTGCAGATCCGGATGCCCGTCCTGGGTGAGTGGTGGTTGCCAGCTTGGTTGCTGGGCATTGGCATGAGTACCTATGATCATGCCCAGCGTCAGAGCCAGCGCTGTCATGCGAAAGGCGCTCGGGTACTGACCGGTTGATGATTGGGTGCTGCCGTGTTGATACCTTGTTTTCATGGTCACATTCCCCGGTTATTCCTGAATGGTAAATGGCATGCCGCGTGGCGGCACACGGTCAGCAGGCGCGTCTTTGTTCAAATAGCCGTAGATCAATTCTTCTGAAAACTCTACACACTTGAACTCCAGTAACTGCGCATTGGCTTCCATGCGGCGATACAAAGGAAAGCTCATTTTCCAGGGCCGTGTATAGGTTTGCGGATCGCGTATCTCAGCCTGATACAGAATCATATTGGGGCCGGAGGGGGTGTAACGCTCAATAACCTCCAACTGATCACTGTGGTGATTGCCGGCATGATCAAACCAGGTGTAGGGCATAAAATCAGTGACCCGTATCACCAGTGTGTCGCCTTCCCAGTGTCCACGAGAATGCCCCATCCAGTTGGGCACCGGGCCGGCAAAATCAGGTTGATCCATATAGACGATGCGCATGGCACTGGCGAACTCGTAGGCCATCACAACGTTGTCAGTGCCTTGCACAATCTGAAACGGGAAGGGCAGCATATTCGCGCGAGGTATGCCCGGCATGTAACATTTGACCAGCGGGTCCAGTGCCAGCCAGTCAGCCTGATTGACCTGCCTTTGTGCCAGAGCGGCGGGCGTGTAGGGTAGTTCACCGTCCTGGACCACACCGAGCGTGGCAGGGATTGCCCCTAATGCTCCCCACTGCCAGTCGGGGCCTGCTTTGGCTGCTGACGGCTCGACATTCCAGTGGGCAGATCCCATGGCCTGCCAGAGGCCGCTAAAATCAGGTTTGCCGTCTGCCGTTTGTGGCATTTCCTGTTGTGCAAAGGACAGTGACATTGCGGCGGCACTGATGCTCAGACAAAGGGTGAAGCGAACAAGGCCACGGGTGGCCCGGTGATTCGACATACTTGTTCTCCCGCCTGTTGTTCTTTATTGTGTCGGGGTTAATGGTGAGCGGCAAATATCACACGACTTGTAGCTTAAATCAATTTCTGCCCTTCAGATTGCTGAATAACATGTCCGGGAATCCACCGCTAAAACGATGTCAATACTGGTTGCAGTGTACGGAACATTAAAACGCGGGCTCAGTAACCACGGGCTATTGCAACACGCCAGCTTTGTTGGAGAAGACTGTCTGACCTGCATCACGCTCTATGATCTTGGCCCCTATCCGGGCGCCCGACTGGAGAGTTCAGGCGGTATTGATATTGAAGTGTTTGCCGTTGATAAAAAACAACTGCAGCAATTGGATGAGCTTGAAGAGTATCTGGCGACGGCTCCTGATCAGGGCATGTATGATCGGCGTCAGGTGCTGACAAAATTTGGACTTGCATGGATTTATCTCTATAACCGTGAGGTTGATCAAGAGAGGGCATTGCGCAGCGGAGCCTGGCAGCCTAGCTGTTGAACACAATAAAATTTTTTCTACTAACCGGAGGCCTGTCTGTGATTCCTTTTAAACGTTTGGCGATTGTTTCTGTTGTTGCATCTGCCCTGTTAATAGCATGTTCCCCTGCTGAGGTACCTGCTCCGGCGGCGCCGGCAGAGCCGGTTGCTGCGCAGCCCTTGGTCAGTGCTGAGCCCACTGTTGCGCCCGCTGGCGAAAGCGAAGAGCAACTGGTGGCGCGCGCACAAGGCATCCATGAGCGCGTCATCACGCTGGATACCCATGCGGATATCAACACGGCCAACTTTACGCTGGACAACAACTACACCATGGATCTGGAGACACAGGTCACACTGCCCAAAATGATCGAGGGTGGTCTGGATGTGGCGTGGTTTATTGTCTACACCGGTCAGGGTCCCCTCACTGAGGAAGGGTATGACGCAGCCTATGCCAACGCCATCGACAAGTTCACGGCGATTGACCGGCTGGTGAGTGAGATTGCGCCCGACACCATTGAGATCGCCTATACCTCCGAAGACGTCCGACGCATTGCCGCCAGCGGTAAAAAAGTCGCCATGATTGGCATCGAGAACGCCTACCCCCTGGGTACTGATATCAGCAAGGTGCGGGAATTTTATGAGCGCGGTGGTCGTTACATGTCACTGGCGCACAACGGACACAGTCAGTTTGCTGATTCTAATACCGGTGAAGCCAGCGGTGAGTGGCTGCACAATGGTCTGAGTGAGTTGGGTCGTCAGGCCATCGCAGAAATGAACAAGTGGGGCATCATCATTGATGTCTCTCACCCGTCCGTAGAAGCCAACAAACAGTCCATCGAGTTATCGCGGGCACCGGTGATGGCCTCGCATTCATCAGCGCGTGCACTGGATCCGAATGTCAGCCGTAACTTGTGGGATGAGGAATTGCTGGCGATCCGTGATAACGGTGGTATCGCCCACGCCGTTGCGTTTCGCGGTTACCTGGATTCTGAAAAACATGCCGCCAACCGTGCAGCCTTGTTAGCGTTGCAAACCGAGATCGCCACCGGCATGGGTTACACCGTGCTGACTCCGGCGGATGTGCGTGCGCTTGATGCATCAGCGCGTACCACCTATGACGCACAATTGGCCGAGATCAACGCCGCCGCTGCGCCACGCATTGCCGCTGAAGTGGATGCGGTGGCGCCGCCTGTTGATGTGGTGGATTTTGTTGATCATATTGACTACATGGTCAACCTCATCGGTATTGATCACGTGGGCATTAGCTCAGACTTTGATGGCGGTGGCGGGATTGAAGGCTGGCAGGACGCATCTGAGACTTTTACTGTCACGCTGGAGCTGGTGCGTCGCGGTTACAGCGAAGAAGATATCGCTAAACTTTGGTCAGAGAACCTGTTCCGGGTGATGGACGAGGTGGCTCGAATCGCTGAGGAAATACAGGCTGCTGCTGGCGTCTAAATGCCGCAAACAACCGCGCGCTGTTCAGAGCTCCAGACCTCCGGCTCTGAACACGCGCGTTTTCACAGCATGCTCAAGCACGGATGCTTCTTCACACATCAAGGTGAACTGCCGGGATGCACGTGTAATGCCGGTGTAGACCAGTTCGCGGGTCAGCACCGCGCTGTTGTGTGCCGGCAGCAGTAAAGCCGTGTGTGTGAACTCTGAGCCTTGCGACTTGTGAACGGTCATGGCAAAGATGGTTTCAATATGCTGCAGACGCGTCGGCAAGATCCAGCGGATCTGCCGCGGATTAGCGGTATCTCTGAAGGCAACCCGCAGTGATAAACCTTGTGGCGCTGCGGGATTGGGATAGGGCAGTGTTATGCCGATATCACCGTTCATCAGGCCTAATGTGTAGTTGTTGCGGGTGATCATCACCGGCCGGCCGATGTACCAGTCGTCGGCATCGTTTGGGTCGATATCGAGTAATTGCTGCCTGACCAGAATGTGCTTGATGCGATCGTTGAGTTCTTCAACCCCTGACTCACCGTGACGCAGCGCAGCCAGTATCTGAAAACTGCTGTGCGCCGTCAGCACCTCGTCTGCCCAACTATCCCAGTCCGTAGGTGTCGCGTTCAGTGATGGACAACCGGCTACACGCTGCAGATAAAATCCAAAACCCTTGGTTTTGTCGCAGATCAGCTTGTCAAAAGCGCTGCTGTTTTGTGCAGGGGTTTTTAACCACGTCAGCTCAGTATGTTGTCCGGCAAACAGAGTCTCAATCTCTGAGATGTCAGCGCCCCGATTGACTGCCTGTGCCAGCGCGCCAATCCCGGGGACTGCCCCGAAGCGGTGACTGTAGCGCAGCATAGTGATTGCTTGATCAAGCCGGCGCCCACCGTCGTCCAACAACTGCACCGGCATCGGTTCTCCGCTGACACGCTTAGCCCAGGCCGCGGTTGCCGGCAGATAGTGAGCCTTATTGGCGCGCGCGCACAGACTGCCAAGAACCGCGCCGGCCTCCACTGATGCCAGTTGATCCTTGTCGCCCAACAGGATAAGCCGCGCTTGCGCTGGCAATGCATCCAGCAATTGCGCCATCATTTCCACGTCCACCATGGAGGCTTCATCAATCACCACCACATCAACCGGCAGAGGATTGGCAGCATGGTGTTTAAAAAAACGGCTGTGACGTTGTGGCCCAAGCAGTCTGTGCAGCGTGGTGACCTCGTTGGGAATACTGGCGCTGTTTGCCTGTTGTGACTGTTGTGACTGTTGTGCCGATATCAGATTGGGCGACGTCACCTGCGCTGAAATTGACGCGCTCAGGCGCGCTGCCGCTTTGCCGGTCGGCGCGGCCAGTTTTATGCGCAGTTCGCCTGCGCTGTGCAGCGACTGCAGCAGAGACAACAGTTTTACCACAGTGGTGGTTTTGCCGGTTCCAGGTCCTCCGGTAATGATGGAAAAGGCCGTGCGCGCACTCAGGGCACAAGCAATTTTTTGCCAGTCAGGTGAACCCGCAGTGTCTGAGTGCGCAGATGCCGGGAACAAAGTATCCAGCTCAAGTGCCAGGCGCTGCTCATCAACAGCCACCGCTGTCTGCAGCTTTTGCTGCAGGCTCTGTTTAATCTGTTGTTCGTACTGCCAGAAACGCCGCAGATACAAACGTGAGTGATCCAGTACCAGAGGAGTATTGATCGCATGTGTCGCGGCAGTCTCTGTATCAGTTGCGCATAACAGATCCTGGCGCAGCGCTCTTATCCACTGCTCGGCGCTGATTTGCCGTAACAATGCCGCAGGCGTTATTGCCGGGGTGTGGCTGGAATGCTCTGGTGGTAACAACAGCACCCGGTCCGGGGATTTTAGACACAGTTGCAGATCCAGGCACACATGCCCATGCCCATTCTGATGACTGCACAGTGCCGCTGCCAGCAACAATAATGGCGACACATCCTGCGCTGCTGCATGCGTTTCCTGATACAGAAATTCGGCAAACTCGACATCCAGCCAGCGAATCCAGTCGGCTTTCACCCAGCTGTGCAGTACATCCAACAGTTCTCTGTTGTTCGTCAGCGCTGAGTGGGTTTGATGTAAAACAGCGTCAGACATGTTGCACCTGCTTTGTTGTGTCAGTACCCAGTTGTGCCGGAAGGGTGCCGGTCAGGAACAATTGATTCAGCGCATCCATAAACGCGCGCGGTGGTTTATCCACCAGCAGCCCTTGAGTAGGCGATTGCCAGCCGCGCAGGAAAAAATACACTGCGCCACCGACATGCACGTCGTAGTCGTAGTTTGTTAGGCGACTGCTGAGCAGTCTGTGCAGCGCTAACAAATAAATAGCGTATTGCACGTCGTAACGCTTGTTCAGCACTTCGGTTTCGATGGCAGCGGCGGTGTAGTCAGCATCAGCGGCGCCAAGATAATTGGACTTCCAGTCAGCAACGTAATAACGCCCCTTATCCAAAAACACCAGATCGATAAATCCTTTGATCATGCCGTTTAACTGTGACGCCTGCAGAGCGGGACGTGCCTGAGCAGGCAGCAGGTAAATCTGGCACAGTCGATCCAGATCCGCGGTGTGCAGTTCATGGGCTGCAAACAAAAATTCCAGCTCCGCCTGCCAGCTATCCAGTTCACACAGATTGAGGATGACGGGTGCTTGCTGCGGCAGGGCAGGAAGATGGAACGGCGTGTTAACAAACCCAGCCAGCCAGTCATCGAGCCGGTCAACCTCTTGTTGCCATCCGCGTAATTCGCAGGCGCCAGTGATTTCATTGCGCCTCTGCGCAGCGTTGGTGGCCGCATTGGCAAAGCCGGTCTCAGCACACCACTCTAGCAAACCATGCAAAAAAGTCCCGGGTTCCGGACCACGATAAAAACCATGCAATCCGGGATTCTGGCGACTGAATGATGGCTGGCTCACAGCATTGTCCGCTGCCACCGCAGCAGATTCTTCCATCACCTGATCGTCACGGGCGATATCCGGTGTGCGGCTGCTATCTGCATTGGCTGGCAGGCCCGAGTTTTGGATGCCGCGGGTCTTCAGCGAGGAGTAACTGGCAATCCACCAGTGTTCATTGGCACTACGCTCTGAGTTGCGCGCTGCTTTAAATATTGGACTGACTGCAGCGACGGTGGGCACCTGAGTGTCCATTGCTGATTCAATCGAGTCTGCTGGCTTACAACGGATGTGTGCACACTCAGCAGTCCAGCTCTCAAGGATCTGTGAGGTCAGCGGAGCATCGAGTTTTTTTCCGGCAGCCATCAGATACCCGAGGGCGCTCAGATGCAAGGATGAGCTTGTGCTGGTGCCGACACTGATGCTGGCGACACCGAGCCAGAGGGCATGTTGCGCGCGGGTCAGTGCCACATAAAGTAGTCGGATGTCTTCTGCCAAGCGCTCATCATCGGCCTGCTTCCAGGCGGCGGTATCCTTTTTGTGACCGGATATTTCCAGACGCCGCTGCCCCGGATGCGCCTCATCAACAATCATCACCTCGTGATTGTATTGATTGACCGCACGGTAGGCGGCTGCAAATGGCAAAAATACCAAAGGATATTCCAGGCCTTTGGACTTGTGAATGGTGACCACACGAATCAGGTCATCATCACTTTCAAGACGCAGAATTTCTTCTTCATCCGGGTCGGCAATCTGTTCCGCCAAGTGACGGATCAAGGCCTGTTCGCCGTCAAGTTGCTGACTGGCCTTTTGCAGGTATTCAGCCAGATGCAACAGATTGGTCAGGCTGCGCTCACCATCGTAGGTATTGATCAGCTGTTGCGGTAATTGATACTGCTGCATCATCGCCCGCATCATGGCCAGCACGCCCTGTGTGCGCCAGGTGTTGTGTAATTTCCGAAACACGGCAGTCTGTTGTTCCCAGAAAAATTCATCGTCGAGCATGCGCCGCAAGTCAACGATGGGTATGGCCAGGGACACCGTGGCCAGTGCCGCGCGCAGTGCCTGTTCATTGGCAGGGTCTGCACACGCGCTCAGCCAATACAGCATATCGGTTGCCTGCTGAGAGTTGAATACGGATTCGCGGTCAGACAGATACACGCTGGGTAATGAGAAATGTGCCAACGCTTTGCGGATGTCATCGGCATCGCGCCGATCACGCACCAGGATGGCAATATCTTTTGGGCGCAGCGCTGTTAACACGGTGTCTCTGAGAAAACCGCTGTCTGGCGCGTTCAACATGCTGGCAATAGTGGCGGCGCAGTTGGCTGCCATCTGCTGCTTATAATCTCGCGACGGCAAAGCAATGGTTTCGCTGTCAGTATCACTGGCGAGCCAAATGTTAAGCGCGTGAGCAGCACTGCCGTGGATCATTAATTGTTCGTCCCGACCCCTTGCCGCTACCTGCAAATACGGCAGAGGGTCAGAACCTGTGGTTTTGAAGCGGAACGCACCGGCAGGAAAGTGCTCTGCCTGCGCAAAAACATAATTGACCGCCTCAACCACGGCGCTGCTCGAGCGGTAGTTGACCGCCAGATTGTAGTGGCGTCCCTCGGTAGCGCGTCGTGCTTGCAGGTAGGTGTGTATGTCAGCATTACGGAAGGAGTAGATGGCCTGCTTGGGATCACCAATCAGAATAATTGCGCTGTCACAGTTACTGGCGTCACCGCGGCTGTTAGCCAATTGATAAATCCGGTCAAAAATCCGGTACTGCAGTGGATCGGTATCCTGAAATTCATCAATCATCGCCACCGGAAAATCTGCACGGATCTGTTTAGCCAGATGCTCTCCCTGCGGGCCCTGCAGTGCGCGGTCTAACTGCAATAATAGATCATCAAATCCGAGTTCGGCTTTGTCTTGCAGGCGTTGTTGCAGAGCCTGCTCCAGCCATTGCCTAGCATGCGCCAGCACAAATGCCTTGACGCCGGGAGCGGTGGTTTCACGCTGCTGAGTCTCTTCTTTAAGCAATTCAGCGATTCTGGTAAACGCCGGGTGTTGAGGTGCATCGGGCACGGTTTTGCCTACTTTTTTCAGCTTCCAGCTTCCGTCTGCAATGCGCTCGAAACGTTTTGGCCTGGCGCCGCCATTTGCCCATGCTAGCAACAAGTTTTTTAAGTCACTAAAGGTGTTATCTGCTGTTGCTTCCTTGTAAATGCCGTTATTCAGAGCAGGCCTGATGTTATCGAGCAGCGATTCCAGTTCCGCGTGAGCCGCTAACCAGCAGACGCGCGCGTTTCTCTCAAGTTGCTCAAGCCGTTTGCAGTTCTCCACAAAGGGTTGCACCAGCTGTCGAAGATCGCTGGCAGGGGACAGATCCTCGCCCATAAAACTCAGCCGGGTATGGGTCTTGTTGATCAGCGGCCGTACCGCTTTTAACACACTGTCAGGATCATTAAACTGCGCCTGCACCAGCGCTGCCATCGCAGGTGTCAGCGTGTAAAAATGTTGGCGCCAATAGTCTCTAATCAGTTCGGCAAGTATGTCCCTCTGATGAGTGATCAGTGTCTGTTGAAATAGACTGCCACTGTCGAACGCATGCTCACGCAGCATGCGATAACACCAGCTGTGAATCGTGGATACTGCAGCCTGATCCATGGACTGTGCGGCCAGACTTAACAGGCGTGCACAGTGGGGCCACCTGTCTGCGGTGAAGTCGGCACGTAAAGCCAGTAATGCAGGGTCGGCCTGAGAGTTGTCTTCCATAAAACAACGGGCAGCATCTGACAGCCTTGCGCGGATACGATCTTTAAGCTCTTGTGTGGCGGCATCGGTGAAGGTCACCACCAGTATCTGTTCAGGGGTCAATGCGCGGTTAAATGCATATTCATGGCCATGCTGCAAAATAAGACGTGTATACAGCAGCGCAATGGTCCAGGTTTTGCCGGTGCCCGCGCTGGCTTCAATCAGCCGGCTGCCGTACAACGGAAATGTGCGGATATCCAGAGAGTCACTCATGCTTCGTCTTCCGTATCCGCTGATGTTGGCGCATTTGTGTTGCGATGACTCTGCCAGTGTTCGATCAATTTGCGATACAACTGGTCACTGTCACTCACAAAACTGCTGCGAAGCAGTTGTTCGAAGTCTGGCCATAATCTGCACAAGGCATAATGATCCTGAACTTCACCGATGACTTTGTAGCCGCCGTCATAGACCTTGCGCGCAACCGCCTGAGCAGATTTGTCTTTTGGCGTTGCTAGCATGGCGCAGCTGGTTTTAACACTGGCCGCCAAGGGTGAAACAAGGTTGTGCTGCCAGAGATGGACCAGTGACATTAACTGCCGTTGAGCCTCATCCGCATCCAGCGGTGCAAGCTCTTCATACGTTTCAGGTCCGAGAATATGCGTTGTAACCGGCCCGTTAAGTTGAGCCGCCAGATGCCCCGGCCATAATCGTGTCAGGTAGTGCCATTTGACAGTGGTCTGTTTGCCGTCTTTTCCATTCCATAACTGACTGCTCAGCAACACGCAGCGAATGCGCTGTTCAGCGTTGCCAGTCTGTTGCCAGCAATCACTGACCTGATCGGACAGTGTCACTTGTTTGTCAGGGGAATCAAGCACAATACCTACGCTCTGCTTTTCAGGATAGTCACGCAGCAGGTCAGAAAAAATCTGCAGAGGTTTAAGCAAACGCTGCAAGGTTTTTGTGGCATAGGATTCAGCAAATGGCGTGATGGGTAGATTGCCGCTACGTTGTTGTTTGCCCATCAGTGTCAGCAACAGGTCAGCTATATCGATATCCTCAGTTGAGCTTTTTATAGCTGCGACCGCGTCTTTGATGAGTTGCTGCTGTATGCCCCAGTTTTCCAAACCGTTCACCGCAAACACTTCATGATCTTCTGCGGTCACGTCTTCAGCAGTAAACATCACGCTCAGGCTTTGTTCAAAAAACACTTCGGCAGGCACTCGCATCAGTTTTTCAAGATCACTCAGGCGGATTTGGTTAACCTTGAGAGCCGCTGTCTGTTGTGTGTGTGAGAAGGGTGGTTGAGACTCCTGTGTTTGCACCCGTGGAGTTTGAACTTGCGACGCCCGCGGCGTCTGCCCGGTCTGTGACCATTCAGCGGCATAGGTGTATAGATCGGACGCGGCATCAAAGTAGCGCGAACTGAAGGGTTGCAGAGGATACTCGCGGGTCATGCTGCTGAGCAGACCGGTGTTATACGTTGTCGCCAGATAATCGCGCAACTGGGCTACCAAGACCGAGGGCGGGCGTTCGCTGTTGTCACGGATACTGCGTCCGGTCCAGCTGATGTACAAGGATTGCCGCGCTGACAGCAATGCTTCCAGAAACAGGTAACGATCGTCATCGCGGCGCGAGCGATCGCCGGGGCGATAATCATGGCGCATCAGATCAAAGTCCACGGAAGGCACCTGGCGCGGATAGTCGCCATCATTCATGCCCAGCAGACAGATGTGTTTAAACGGAATGGCACGCATGGGCATCAGCGTGGCGAAGTTAACTGAGCCCGCCAGAAAACGTTGTGTTAAAGGTTGGGCATCAAGTTGTTCGAGCACAAATTCGCGTACCACATCAATGCTTAATGCATCCGTGAATGAGGCTTCTATACAGGCGTCACGCCAGTCGCGTAGTACTTTTTCCACCCGCGACACCAGCAACAGATCCTCGTCCTCATCGGCAACAAAGTACTGCGACAACAGCAGGCTCAGCCGTAACGTCCACTGCGTCACTGGTGCCGGTTCGCGCATGACTGTCCAGGTCTGCTCAAGCTGACGCAGCAGGTGTGCCAGTTTGCCCACTAACGCAGCGCTGAGTCCGCCGACCTCATCAAATGCTTGGATATCCTGCCACTGCGACGTCGCTCCGTGCTGGCCGCTGCCGATGGCATATCCCAGCAGCATACGACGCAAGCCAAAGTGCCAGGTGTTTTGCTCAAGTGCACTGTTGTTATCAAGCGCGCTCATGCCAAAACTGGCGCGATGTGCTGCATTCAATCCCCAACGGATGCCGGCTTGTTCTATCCAGCGGTGCAGCAGCGGCTTGTCGTCGGCACCGAACCCAAAGGCCTTTTGCACAGCGCCAATATCCAGAAAATCCAGCAATTCGCTGACACCCAGTCGCGCTGACGGCAGTTGCAACAACATCTCCAGCGCTTTTAAGACAGGTGCCTGATGGCGTTTAACTTGATCAGACATTGTGAACGGAATAAAACGCTTGTCCTGATAGTCCAGTCTGCCGAACACCGCCTGAACTGCGGGCGCAAATTGGTTGATATCAGGCACCATGACCAGCACATCGCGCGGGCGCAGATCGGCATCCTGATTAAACAACTGCAACAGATGATCCTGCAGAATTTCTACTTCACGTTGCGCGCTGTGGGCGATATGAAAGCTGATGCTGGGGTTGATGCTGGGGTTCAAAAGCTCAGCGACGCAAGCTGCGCCAGTGGCTGCCTGCCGTGCTTCCTCAGCACTGCGCAAGTGAAAAATGTCGCCCTGCAATTGCCCGAGCAGATGGTGTTCGTCGGGTGCGTCAAACACATCAATTTTTAACTGTGCTGACTGAAACAGTGGTTCGTAGATGCTGCTCTCATCATGCTCATCCAGCAACCGGATATAGTCACGCCCCTGTTTACCCCAGGCCGCCAGCAGGGGATTGCCGCGCATAAACAGATCATCTATGTGCGTAACGTTGGTATCGGCAATTATCGCCGGAAAATCAGCGCGTGCCGCCTGGCGCCGGTATGGTTTTTTGAACAGCCCCAATGACTGTTGTGGGTCAACAATATCGCCCCAATAGTGTTGGCAGGGGTTATGCACACACAGTACCACCTGTGTGCAGTGTGATATCGCAGCCAGGACTTCCAGTGTCTGTGCCGGTAATGACGACAAACCAAACACCACCACACGACGTGGCAGGGCGGCTGGCTTGTTATGGCTGTTGAGGGATTGGCAGGCATCCAGAAACTGTTGATGTACCTGAGCGCGGCCACTGTGGCGCAGCTGCGCGGGGATATCCTGTAACAATCGTCGCCATAACGCGGCCTGCCAGGTTTGCTCAGCCGGCAAATCTGCGGTTTGATTGCTTCGGGTGATACGGTTGATATTGTTGGCCCAGTCATTGAGCCAGTCTGCGCGGTAAATCTGGTATTGATCCAGCAGATCAGCAAGGCGCTGTGCTAATTGAAACTGCTTGCGCTGGCCACGGTCGTCGGTGAGAAAGTGTGTCAGTGCTGCAAACTCGGGATCATGCAGCAGTGTCGGCAGCAGCCGCAGCAATCGCCAGCTCAGCAGGGGTTTGTCAAACGGTGATGTTTCCGGCAGATCGCCGAGCACCGCCCGATAGGCGCGCCAGTGAAAGCGCCCCGGCAAACAGATATCCATGGCGGCTGCTATGCCGCAACCCGATTCCATGGGATCTGCGTTGTCCACGTCGGCAGCCAGTGCCAGTTTGAGCCACTGCGAAATACCGTTGCTTTGTACCAGCAGTATTTCATTTTCCAGCGGGTTCAGCGGATAACGCCGCAGCCATTCCACAGTCACCCGGCGCAGGTTCTCAAGTCGGTTGCTTTGCAGCACCATAAAACCGGGTTGAATCATCGGGTGTTCCCCTGTGGTCATGCTTTTTTTCAGTTAGGGCAAGTATAAGGTTTTTGTGCCAGAATGGTATTGTGTGTGCCCCAGCGACGTTTTGCGTCGCGTCGTCTCGCTTTGGGATGAAAGAACTTGCTTGGATCTGCTTGTCAATTTTGGCAGGATCCCGACTATATCTGGCAAAAATTGTGATGCTGCAGCTGGGCTGGTAATTGGTAAAACAATTAATATTGTTTTATATCAAATGGATAAAATTGTTCTTGAGTTATCTTCCGATCTGGCAAAGGCCTTGCTGTATACAAGACAAGTAAGAGATGTTTGAAACAACATGGGCCAATAACGCACTTTAAGGGGTTTTTTAATGAGCTCAGCACAGAAAAAATACGAATCGGAGTCGGTAAGAGGAGTCAGTTGGTTACAAATGCTGGGAAGTAGTATTGCTGCGGTCTTTGGTGTGCAAAGCCGCAGCAATCGTGAACGTGATTTTCAGCACGGCGATATCAAAAAGTTCGCGATAACCGGTGTGCTTGTTACCTATGTATTATTGTTTGCACTGATTGGGATCGTGCAATGGGTATTGACCTGATGGGCATCACAACAATCCCGGTCATTGCTGTCCGGGCGCGCGTCTGGCCAGGGTTTTCTGCTCAAAATCGTACGCCATGCCAATCAGCACCGGTTCGGAGAATGCCGCACCCATAAAGGAAATGCCCACAGGTAGATCATTCACAAAACCTGCCGGCACGGTAATCGCCGGATAACCTGAAATGGCCGCCAGACCTGCACTGGAAACGTAGTTCACGCTGCTGCCGTTATCGCCATTGACCAGATCAATCAGCCAACCCTGACCATTACTGGGCGCCACAATGGCGTCCAGTTGATTGGCACGCAGCGCGCTATCTATGATGGATTGGCTGCCGGTTTTTGCAGTACTGAGTGCAGACACATAAGCGGGATCGCGAAGGTCGTTTTTTGCCTGCGCTTGCATAAAAATTTCTTGCCTAAAATGCGGCATTTGAGTCTTGTGATTCACCTCATTAAAGCGGATCAGATGTTCCAGTGACTGGTAAAAACCACCACGCTGGGTCAGGTACCGGTTTATGCCCTCTTTGAACTCAAACAACAGCACTTCGTATTCGGCGGCGTTGATCTCGGGGGTATTACGGATATCCAGATCAATGACGGTAGCGCCAGCGTTACGCATGGCCAGTACTGCCTGCTCCATCAGCATATCCACTGCCGGATTACGGCCAAACACACTGCGCATTACCCCAATTCGTTTGCCATTGAGTGAGCCGATCTGCAGGTAGTTGCTGTAGTCAACAGGCGCGCTGGTCACCACATTCTGGGTAATGCTGTCAGCGGGGTCCGCACCCACCATCGCGGTTAACATCGCTGCTGCGTCAGCGACCGAGCGTGCCATCGGCCCGGCGGTATCCTGACTGTGAGCGATAGGGATAATGCCGCTGCGCGACACCAGTCCCAGCGTGGGTTTTATGCCAACCAGGCTGTTATTGCTGGCCGGGCAGATAATTGAACCATCGGTTTCAGTGCCTACTGACAGCACGGTGAGGTTGGCGGCCGTGGCAACACCCGAGCCAGAGCTTGATCCACACGGCGTCACATCGCTGTTATAAGCGTTGCGGGTCTGCCCGCCGCGTGCTGACCAGCCGCTTGATGAACTGCTAGAACGGAAATTGGCCCATTCACTGAGATTGGTTTTGCCAAGGATGACGGCGCCGGCCTCTCGCAGTTGCTGTACAACAAAGGCGTCGCGCGCCGGAGTCGGTGCGCCGAGCAAGGCCAGACTGCCTGCCGTGGTCTTCATGTTGTCAGCGGTGTCGATGTTGTCCTTGAGCAGAACCGGGATGCCGTGCAGAGCTGAGCGCACCCGCCCAGCGGCGCGTTCCTGATCTAGTTGCAAGGCGATATTCAGCGCATCCGAGTTAATTTCAACCACGGAGTGGGTGGTGCCATCGAGTTTTTGAATACGATCCATGTAGTGTTCAACAATAGCCACCGCGGTCAATTCACCATTAGCCATCGCGGTCTGCAGTTCAGCCACGGTGATTTCCTCGGCAATCAGCGTGCTGACCGGTTCCGTGGTGGCAGCTGTCTCAACAGGCGCGGCTTCAATCGACTCGTTGGTGGTTTCAGGCGCAGTTTCGCCACACGCCGACAGTGACAGCGCAGCCAGAACGGCAGTCGCCAGAAGCAGTTTTTTACCTTGCATAAGGTCCTCGCAGAGCGTTTTACAACACAGATGGCAGGATAAACGCTTCAGCACCAGAAACACCAGAATTCAGGTGGCCGATAAAACGTAATCAAGCGCCCGGCAGCGATGACTGTGCACCAGCAGCCAAGAGAAATCAGTGCAATCACCCGTGCCGGCATCGGCACACGGATGTTGTCGGGCAGTACTCTGATACCGCCTGCCATCACCGCGTAAAATACCAGCACGTTGATCCCGGCCAGCATCATCGCCAGCACTTTGATCTGAAAAGCTGGGTTGTGGACATACTGGCCGGGATCACTGACCACAAACATAAAGCCGGTCAGTGAATTCAAGGCAAACCCGACAACACCGAGTGGCACCAGTGAATGCAGCGCTTTGATAGGAATGCCCTTGCCAAGCCCCATCAAGCGCAGATCAAACAAGCCCACGGTGCCCAGCAGCAGAGTCAGCCCGGTAAAATGCAGTGACTCAATCAGCGGCCAGCCCCACTGCGTATTCATGAACGCAAAAATGCCGCTGTGGTGGCCAATAGCCGTCAGGGTTTCAACCAGTGACACGCATTAACCTCCCGCCGGTGAAACCAACCACGACGCCAGTAACACCGAATGTGTATAAGCCAGAAATCGACCGGCAAAAATCACCGCAATCCAGCCCGACAGGCATAACAGTGCAAGTTGACTGGCAGTGGGGGCGGGCCAACGGCTCTTCAGCAATTGCAAGCTAAGCCAGCTGGTGCCGATGAGCACGAGTAACTTGATGTAAAACAGAGGGTTAGTCAGCGCTTTGGCGGGGTAGCCCAGCAGCAGCACCAGGCCGGAAAAGGTGGCAGCTGCCAGCCCTGCCCACAGCAAAGGTTTGAAACGCTGCAGCGTATGCATGGGCAGGCCTGACGCAAAGCCCATCGCACGTGCACTGATTACAACGCCAAATCCCGCCATCATCGCCATCGACAATGAATGGATGACCAGCACAGAGGGGAACACCCACCACACTTCACGCACGCCGATGCTGAGCGTGGACAGTTCTATGCGTGCAAACCACTCCAGCATCGGCCGATTGTTTCCGTGTTATTGAGCCGCTTCCAGCTCAGCCATACGCGACCCGGCCAGCACGCCGGGCAGGGCATAGTTGCCTTCATGGCAGGCATACTCAAAGATTTTTTCGCCTGCCGGACGCGCATTAAACATCAGTTCACCTGTCCAGGACTCGGTATAAACCGTTGGATCTTCGATGGTAAAGGCGTACAGGATTTCTGCTTCCGCCGTGCGTGTAAAACGCTCGGTAATGGTCAGGTTCTGTGAAGCACCAAACACCAGTTGTTGGGGATGAAAGCCGGTGGTAGTCACAACCAGGGTGTCGCCTTCCCAGCGTCCTACGGAGTCTCCCATCCATTTTTGCATCTGCAGATCGGGTTCATCATTGAGTTTGATGATGCGGGCATCGTGATTCATTTCCGCCATGATCATCACGTAGTCGTCGTTTTGCACAATCTGATAATTGTTGTTGTACATCACTGGCAGCATGGGTGGGCCGGAGTGATTACCAAACGACAACAAGCAGCGCTCCGCCAGCGGTCGGCCTTCCGGGCCATCATTGGCAGAGACGCCCTCAGGCAGACGTCTGCGCAGACTGCGATCGGGGATAAAAGGGATCTGGCCGTTGGCGGGTTCAATGACGATGGATGAGCGGTACTCGCCATTGATTTTTTGTATGCGGTCACCTTCTTCTTTCCAGAACTCGTTGTAACCATCTTCGGTGTTGCCGTCATTGCCCCCTTGTGCGCCGGCACCGGCTTCGCGATTGGGGTTGCTGGGCGCGTATTCGGCCTCTACAAATGCTGCCTGAGCGCCTTCTTTGGCGGCTACCTGCTCGGGAGTCAGTTGACGGGCATCACCCAGCGCCCGGTCACGCGTCAGGGGCGTGAGCGTTTTATTGCTCCAGACGCCTTGCAGATCAGGTTGGCCATTGGGCAGGCGAGGGGTGTCAAATTGCGCATAGGCCGAGGAGGCCATCAGAGCAAGCACAACCGTCAGTGAAGCAGGACCAAAACGTTTTCTTCGTATAGAGGCGCTTTTCATTTTTGTTTTTCCCGGTCGTCAGTGTCAAAAAAATCACTGTTCCGGATTATTCAGCAACAGTTTGTAACAAACAAGCGTCTGGCGATAAAAGGCAGGGTTTGAGTAGGTAAAAGGCATGGACAAACGCGGCTGCGGATGGCAGATTCCGGTTCCTGATAAATATCTTATGAATCATGCTCACTGATAGGAATGTTGTTTTGAAACCTTTGTACCGCCTCTCCCTTGCTGGAATAATGTCTGTATTAATCACTCCGGGGGTTTTGGCTCAGCCATTATCCTCTGGCGTAAACCTGAATGACGGCAGTTTTCAGGGCCGTGTTGGCCGCGAACTGAAACTGCAACTGACTGAAATATCCGACGACGTTGACATCGATATTGATGGCCGGCTTGATGATGCTGTCTGGTCACAGATCCCCACGTTCAGTGGTATGGGTGTGGTAGAGCCTGAGACCCTGGGTCCGGCTCCCTACGACACGCGCCTTCGCGTGTTCTATACCTCGCGCGGCATTTACCTGAGTGCGGAGATGGATCAGCCGCCCGACACATTGGTGCGCCGCATCAGCGGCCGTGATAACCGCGAGCTGAACCGCGACCGTTTGTCGATTACGCTGGATACCTCAGGCGAAGGCCAGTTTGGATACTGGGTGAGTCTTGCGCTCGGTGACAATCAGATGGACGGGACTATTTTGCCGGAGCGTCAGTACAACAGTCAGTGGGATGGCGCCTGGTATGGCGCAACCGCTGAGACCGCAACCGGCTGGTCCGCTGAGTACTACATTCCCTGGGGACAGTTGGCGATGCCCTTTCGCGAGGGGACCCGTGAAATCGGCATTTACTCCGAGCGTGTGGTGGCACACCTGAACCAGAATTACGCCTGGCCAACCATCGCCAAATCCGACGCTATTTTCCTCAGCAACTTTCCTTTACTGCTGCTGGACGGTGTGAATCCCCGCCAGCAGTGGAGTCTGTTTCCGTCAGTGGCGTCCACCTATGACGAAATTGACAATGACTGGACACATCGCACCGGTGTCGATCTGTTCTGGCGCCCGTCGTCCAATTTTCAGATGACGGCGACACTCAATCCTGATTTCGGGTCGGCTGAAGCCGATGACGTTGATGTCAATCTGACCGCCAGCGAGACCTTTTTCCCGGAAAAGCGCCTGTTTTTCCAGGAAGGCCAGGAGGTATTTAACACCTCGGCGCGCTCTAACGGCAGCACCGGCAAACGCTTTACCATTCTGAACACCCGACGTATCGGCGGACGGCCCCGCGCGCCAGGTTTGCCTGCCGGTGTCGCATTGTCCGCACGCGAGCGTTTGCAGACCGCGGATCTGTTGGGTGCCGTTAAGGCCACGGGCCAAATGGGCAGCTTCCGCTATGGTGTGCTGGCGGCCAGTGAAGACGAGACACTGTTCAAGGCAAACAATGGCAATCGCTACACGCAAACTGGCCGTGACTTCACCGCTTTCCGCCTGTTGTATGAGGATCAGGGCGGCGGCGCTGCGTACCGGGGACTGGGCTATATTGGTACCTTGGTGGCACACGATCAATCCGATGCAGCAGTGCACGCCGTTGACTTCAAATACCTGACACAAGGCGGCATCTGGAACTTTGATGGTCAGGTGGTGACCTCGGATTCTGAACAGAAAGGTCAGGGATATGGTGCCTTTACTGACATCATTTACACCCCTCGTGTAGGCTTTAAGCACACGCTGAATCTGACCTATCTTGATGACACCATTGACATCAATGATTTTGGTTATCAGGAGCGCAATAATGTAGTTGAGGCCTGGTATCGCATTGAATGGGTAAAAACCGGTCTGACCCGTGTGCGTGATATTCGGGTTAACCCGTTTTTGCGTTATGAAGAGAATCTGGATGGTGACCGCACCAATAACGCGATTCCGGTGATGAGCACCACCATTACCCTGAATAATCTGGCGCGCGTCAATCTCAACTTCCAGCATTTCCCCAAACGCTACGATGACCTGAACAGTTTTGGTAACGGCAGTTTTGCAACACGCGAGCGCACCAATTTCAGCGCCAGTTACACCACCAATACCGCACAGGCTGTCAGTTACAGCGCAGGCGCTGGTCGCTCGACTGAGTTTGCCGGGGGTTACAGTGAGCGATACGACGCCGGTGTCACCTGGCGCCCGGTGCCTAACTTCAGTATGAATGGCACGATTGTTTATCAGGATCGTGATGGTTGGCTGTTGCACCAGTCCGGCCAGGATTTCACCACGTTCCAGACCAGTCAGTGGGAAACCGCGTTCAAGATGGAGTATTTCATTTCAGCGCGTCAACAACTGACCATGGGATTACAGTGGGTCGGAATCAAAGCGGCGGAAGACCGCTTTTTTATTCTGCCCAAGAACGCGCCTACCCGCAGCCGGGATCTGGTGCAAGGTGCCAAACCACCAGGGCCGACCGACAGTTTTTCAATCTCCAACATGAATTTCCAGATTCGTTATCGTTGGGAAATTGCGCCTTTGTCGGATCTGTTTGTGGTGTACTCGCGCGCAGGCAATCAGCGGCGCACCTTACTTAACTTCGGTGACCAATTTGATAATGTGTGGGAAGCGCCGCTCGATAGTCAGCTGGTTATCAAACTGCGCTACCGCCTCGGAACCTGACGTCATATCAGTTTAGCCAGCGTGATCAACGCACGCTCCAGGCGCGCATCCCAGCGCACCGCACAGTTCAGCCGCAGGCAATGTTTGTATTTGCCTGCGGCTGAAAACATTTCACCCGGTGCAAAACTGACACCCGCATCCAGGGCAATTTCCATCAGGCTGAGGGTATCCTGCTCCCCCGGTAATTCTATCCACAGCACAAAACCACCCGCAGGGCGGCTGACACGTGTTTCTCGCGGGAATAACTGCGTGATTCTGTCTGTCATCCGCGCCACGGCTTTGGCGTATTCCGTTGCTGAGTTGCGCAGGCTGCGTTCAAAGTGTCCATGCTGCAGAAAGTGCGCAAGCGCCAGTTGGGCAGGCGTGTTGACCGACAATGTGTTGATAAACTGCTGATGCCTGGCCTTTTCAAACTGCGAGCCCGGTACCAGCCAGCCAACACGCAACCCTGCAGACAGGGTTTTTGATGAGGACGAGCAGTAATACACCAGCCCCTTGGTATCCCAGCGTTTGATCGGGGACGGGCGCCTGCCATTAAACGGCAGGTCGCCATAGATATCATCTTCGACCAAGGGCACTTGATGTGTGTTCAGGCAGTGCATCAGCGCAATTTTGCGTTCATCACTCATGCACACACCCAGTGGATTGGAGAAATTACTCACCAGAATACAGGCGGCGACCGGCCAGCGCTGTAGAGCCATGTTCAGCGCATCCAGAGAGATACCGCTGACCGGGTCGGTTGGAATTTCTAGTGCTTTTAGTTCCAGCGATTCGATAATCTGCAGCAATCCGTAATAGGTGGGTGATTCTACGGCTACCGTATCGCCGGGTTTTGTCAGCAGCTTTAGGGCGATTAGCATGGCTTCCTGACAACTGTTGGTTATCAGGACTTCATCCGCGGTGACCTGGCACTGATGGCCCGCCAAACGCCGTGCGATCTGCGCGCGTAACTCTGGTGCCCCCGGCGGAAATTCATAACCCATACAACGCCGGCGCTGGGTGCGCAGCACATGATGAAACGCACGCTCCATCACCGCAACGGGCAAAAAATCGGCATCCGGCACGGCAGCACCCAGATTAACAATATCCGGATCATTCACTGCCTGCAGCAAGCGCAGCACGCGTTGCTGACCGGTCACTGCGCGCGGTTTGGCGCTGGTTTTGCCGGGTCTGGGCGCAGCTCGCTGAGCGGGTGGCCGGCGCACAAAATATCCGGCGCGTGGACGAGCTTCCAACAAGCCGCGCTGCTCAAGTTCGCGACAGGCACTCACCGCCGTCGACACACTGACTTCATGATGAGTGCTGAGCTGACGCACACCGGGCAGACGAGTGCCAACCTCGTAGATGTTTTCTGCGATCAGTGTTTGTAATCGATCCGCCAATTGTTGATACAGCATGATGGGTTCTCCGGACATTGTTTTTCAGGCTACACAGACACTGCCGATTAAGACGATACAGCAGTGCAAGGATCTAAACTGTACCGGTTCAATTGTCATAATTTATATCTGTATTGTTGTTGGCTGTCTATTCAGAATACAGACATCCTGACTCTGAACTGATAAAGAGACCTTGTAAAAAAATGGCAATTGAACAATTGATAGCGTTGATGGGATTTGTTGTGGTGATGACCGGAACACCGGGACCCAACAACATGATGTTACTGGCGTCTGGCGCCAATTTTGGTTTTCGCCGTTCGATCCCGCAAATTCTGGGTATTAACATCGGCTGTCAGAGTTTGTTGATGGCCATTGCACTGGGACTGGGTCAGTTGTTGATACGTTTTCCGGTGCTTGAATTGGTGCTGAAAGTTCTGTGTGGCGGCGCGTTGTTATACCTGACCTGGGGATTGGTAAAGCCTGCATTATTCAAGTCGGCCATGGTGGTGCAGGGGGCTGCGGATCAACAGACTGTGGTATCCAAACCACTTACCCTTTGGCAGGCAGCTGTGTTCCAGTGGGTCAATCCCAAAGCCTGGATGATGATGCTCACCGCCATCGCAACTTATACACAAGCACAAACCCTATGGAGAGATACGCTGTTGATCGGTCTCTTGTTTGCAGTGTTGGGCATGCCAGTGAACAGCATGTGGAATCTGTTTGGGGCCACTCTTCGTGCATTTTTACAGGATCCGCTGAAAGCACGTGTGTTTAATCTGGTAATGGGTGTGCTGTTGCTGGGGTCAATGTATCCGCTGTTTCAGTGAATGCCAGCTAGGGCAGTGCACTGCATCCCGGGCCGCTGAGTGTGCTGCGGCCACCGGTGCCGGGTGACACTCTGATCTGTGTGCTGATGCGTTCCTTCAGAGCTGGCATATGGGAGATAACTCCGATCAGTTTGCCTTCCTGTTGAAGGCTTCCCAGTGTTTCCAGTGCAGTATCCAGTGCGTCTTCATCCAGTGTTCCAAAACCTTCATCTAGAAACAGCGAGTCGACACGCACATTGCGACTGGCCATGCGTGACAGACCCAAGGCAAGTGCCAGGCTGACAATAAAACTTTCACCACCAGAGAGATTTTTAGTGGAACGGATATCGCCGGCCTGGTAATGATCCATCACGTTAAGATCCAGCGGTTGCTCGGTGTCACGGATCAGCTGATACCGGTCTGACATTGTTGACAGCTGTTGGTTTGCGTGACTGATCATTAGTTCAAAGGTCAGTCCCTGTGCAAAGTTGCGGAATTTTTTGCCATCTGCCGAGCCGATTAATTCGTGCAGCGCTGCCCAGCGCGCCAGTTCGTCTTGTTGGGCATGCATTTTTTCGGCCTGCTGTTGTTGTTTGCTACGCGCCATCACATTGTTGCTCAAATCCCGTCGAATGCCGCCCAGCGCTTCCTGCAATAGACTGACCTGTTTATCCTGCTCGTCAATGGCGATCAGCAATTGCGCGTGTGTTTGATCGGTGAGTGCTGCCTGCAGGAGATTGTCCCGTTCGTGAATACACTGTTGGATCAGTGCTTGCAGCTCACTGCCATGCCGGCTCAATTGATCCGCCTGCTGTTGTAATTGCTGTCGATTGTGATCAGGGAGAACTGCGGCCAGATAATCTGACTCGTTGTTGAACGATTTATCGTTTAAAAGCTTGCTGAATTCTGTTTCGTTGGTGCTGATTTGCAGCGCACGTTCACTAATTTGTTGTGCCAGTGTCAGGCGTAGCTGACGATTATCGTCCAGATGCTTTTCCGCCAGTTGATGCTGAGCATGTGCAGTCTGCAGGGTGCTGGCGGTGCTGGCAAGTTCTGCTTCCAGTTGTGCTTCAAGCTGGTCCGCGTTGTTGTCTCCCAGCAGACTTTGACGTTGAGTGATCACATCATTGAGAGTCTGTTGTTGTTGTTCTTGCTCTGCCAGATTGGCGCTTTTTTGTTGTCTGATCTTCTCCAGATGCTGTTGAGAATCGTGCAGTCGCGTTTGCGAGTGCGACAGTGATGTTATGCGTTGCGTGATGGCGACAAAATGTTCTTTTGCGGCGCTTGCATCTTTATCCAGTGCAGTTAACGCCTGCTGCGCAGTGTCTATGCTCTGCAGTGTTTTCTTGATATCGTCTTGTTCTGCAAGCAGCATAAAACGGTATTGCTCAAGCGACACTTCTGCGGCAAGCCTGAGAGCCTCGGTTTGTGTTAAAATTTTTTGCTCAAGCGTGTTGATTGTTTCAAGAGTCTGCGTGCACTGACCCTCGATGTGCTTGATTTTTTCCTGATGTTGAAATGCGCGATTGTTTGCTTGTTGCAGTTCATCGCGGCTTTTAGTCAGCAAACTGAGCGCCTCACGCAGTTGCGTGTTTAGTTTGTCAACGTCCGCATCGGGGGCATGGCTAGCGTAGGGATGCTCCAGTGACCCACACAAAGCGCATGGCTCGCCATCCACCAGTTGTGCGCGCAACGATTCAAGATTTTTGATGGTTTGCAACAGCGAGGCTTCTTTCTGCAAGGCTGCTACCAAGGCTTCGTGGGCTGCAAACAATTGATGAGCCTGCTGTTGTTTCTCGTTAATTTCAGCTAATTCATTGCCTGCCTGTGTTCTTTGCAATTGTTGTGACTGTAGGGCCTCAACCAAGGTATTGCGCTCAACATGACGTTGTAGAAGCGCATCGGTTTCAGCCAGAGATTTGGAGAGCTGATCATAATTTTCGCGCCACTGCGTAAGCGACTTGCCTTCAGTTAAACCATCTATTTCAGTTTGTTTGTTGTTGAACTGTATTTTTTTCTGATGGGCATCAGTGCTCAGGCGGCTCAGCATCGCATCGTACGAACTCTCACCCGCTTCCAATAATAGTGCCAGTGTTTGTATCTCCTGATCGACAGCGGCTTGCAACTGGTTTGTTTGCTGCTGTGAACTGCGGAACTCAACATCAACTTTGCTGACTTCTGTTTTAAGTCGGAGAAGTTGCGTGTGCTGTTGGACTATGGTGCTGTCGAGGATATGCACTTGCCTGAACACCGGCCGCATCTGGTTCAGTTTAAGGTCAATCAGTTGCTGTGCTGCATGAGCCTGCTGATGTTTACTGTGCATGGACTGCTCGTGTAGCTGCAGCGCAGTGGCTGACTGTTCAGTCCTTATCTCCCTTTGCTGATCAGACTGCTGATATAGGCGAAGCGTCGTCAGTGCGCTGAAATGGCCGGACAATTCCAGCGCACGATTGGCTTTGTGCAGTTGCTCGCGCTGCTCAGTAAAGGCGTTATATTGCTGCTGCCAATCTGTCTGCTGCTGTTTAAGAATCTGCTGCTTTTGCTCAAGATCCTGACAGCGACCTAACCAAGCGAGTTGCTCTTTGAGTCTGGCTAACAGGTCTCTTTCGGGCAGCAAGGCTTGTGACTGTTTGTGCTCGTTGTCTCTTAAAGTCGTTTCTTGTTCTGGGGTCAGCAGTTGCATGCCACTCAACTCGCTTTGCAGCAATTGAAATTGAGCGCGCTCCAGTGCGTGGCGTTCATGCACTTTGATAGAAATGTCGGAATAAATGGCGGTGCCGGTTATTTGTTCCAGAATGGGTGCGCGCTCATCTGCCGAGGCTTTTAAAAATGCCGCAAATCCACCCTGTGCCAGCATCATGGATTGTGTGAAGCGCTGGAAATCCATGCCGGTGGTTTCTTCGATACGTTTTTCAACGCTACGAATCTGGTTGTCGATAATCTGACCGGAGTGTGCGTCACTGATTTCATGTCTGGGTGTCTGCAGATCGCCGTCGGCTTTTTTCCGCGCACGGTGTTGTGACCAATGACATCGAAAGCTGCCTTTTTGTGTCGAAAACGTAACTTCGGCAAAACACTCGCCGGTCTGACGGGTCATGACATCGTTGCCGGACCTGTTGACACGATCGAGTCGCGGGGTGCGTCCATACAACGCCAGGCAGATCACATCCAGTAACGTGGTTTTACCGGCTCCTGTGGGGCCGGTGATCGCAAAAATACCATCCGCGGTATATTCAGGCTGGGTGAAATCCACCTGCCATTCGCCGGCCAGTGAGTTGATGTTTTTAAAGCGGATGCCAAGGATGCGCATAGGTCACTCCGCCCTGGTGTCGTGTTCGTGCAACTGTTGCAGGATTTCCTGCCAGGCCAGTTGCAGCGCAGGGCGTTGTGCATCTGGCACCTCACGGGCTTGCAGGCATTTCTCGAATACCTCCTGTGGCGTCAGGTCATCCAGTGTTTGTTGTGCACTGTTGCTGTTTGACAGTAGCGCACTGCTGCGTTGGTTTTTGATGCGCAGTATGGTCACTGGGCTCTGCGCGTTTGTGTGGTCAGTACTAACGCAGTGCTCCAGTTGCTCGCGCAGATCCGGCACGATTTCATCACCGGTATAAATGACTTCCACCCACGTGCTTATGTTTTCCTGCACCAAATTTTGCAAGTCGGATTGCAAGCGCTGCAGATCGCCGCGCAATTGGCGCAGGCGCTGGAAACAAGGAATGTCAATCAGAGTCAGCTCGGGTTTACGCTGATTAAACGCTATCAGGCACACGGATTTTTGTTGCAGCGCTTCACCAAAACCCATCGCAATGGGTGATCCGCAATAGCGGATATGTTCGTGTCCACCCACGGTTTGTGGAACGTGTAAGTGCCCAAGCGCAACGTAATCCAGCGCGGGTGGAAAAATATTGGCACCCACATGGGCAATTGAACCCACATATAAATCGCGCACACCATCACCGTCCGTGGTGCGACCGCCCGCCGTAAACAGGTGCCCCATGCCAATAATGGGCACACGCGCGGCGTCTTCGGCGGGCAATGCCGCCTGGAGTGCTTCGGCATGAGCAGTGACGGCAGCATAGTGCGCTTGTATGCCTTCCAGCAGCTTTTGCGCTTTATCCTCGATGGACTCACCGGCCTCGGTGCTGCGGACATCACGGTCGCGCAGGTAAGGGGTGGCGCAAATAATCGCTTCCGTTTGTTGATTCGAATCCCGCAGGATAATCACTTCGTCCGACAGGTCGTCAGCCTTGGCGCCTACCACATGCACGTTTAACACTTTCAGCAGTTCACGCGGTGCATTTAGAAAGGTAGGGGAGTCGTGATTGCCACCAATGATCACCACATGCCGGCAACTGGTGCCGCTGACCCGGGTCAGAAACCGGTAGTACTGCTGCATGGCGCGGTTGCTTGGGGTGCCGGTATCAAAGACATCACCGGCAATCAGCAGTATATCGGCGTGTTGTTCCTGCAAGGTGTTGATCATCCAGTCCAGCAGCGCGTCAAACTCCTCATAGCGCTTTTGGCCGTAAAGAGCGCGGCCAAGGTGCCAGTCGGAAGTGTGGAGAATTCGCAGAGCCATGGGATAGTCCTTGTCGTGTCATTCGGATAATAGCAGCTTGCGACCCGTTGCTGGTCAGAACATAACTGAGAGGGGATGAACAGGTGAAGTTGGCGGCACGTTCTACGCACTGGATACTCGTGGGAAATATTCTTGAAAATACGGAACAGCGTAAATCAAAAAAATGAAAGCCTGATTTACGCCAGTCGCGATACACTCAGTGCTTTTGCGGTTATCTGGCATTCCAGAAAAGGAAGCAATGGCATGCAGGCACAGATCGATCAGGCGCTGGCAGAAATCAGTTCAGTGGTTTTAGGCAAGGATCAACAGATCAGACTGGCACTGAGTTGCCTGCTGTCCGGGGGGCATCTGTTAATTGAAGACTTGCCTGGCATGGGCAAAACCACCCTTGCTCACTCACTGGCCAAGGTGTTTGGTCTGGAATTCAGGCGTGTGCAGTTCACCAGTGACTTATTGCCGGCAGATATTCTAGGAGTATCGGTTTACGAAGCGGCTACAGGCAATTTTGTATTTCATGAGGGACCGGTGTTCTGTCAGTTGTTATTGGCCGATGAAATCAACCGTGCAACGCCCAAGACGCAAAGTGCACTGCTTGAAGCCATGGAAGAGGCCCAGGTCACCATCGAGGGGCAGACCCGCGCACTGCCAGCGCCGTTTTTTGTGATTGCGACCCAGAACCCGGTGAGTCTTGCCGGCACCTATCCGCTACCGGAGTCGCAGTCCGACCGCTTTCTGATGCGCCTGACACTAGGTTATCCCGATCCTGCCGCCGAACGGTTATTGCTGGAACGCGCCGAGCAGCGCAGTTCTTTGTTGAATCTCCGGCAATGTTTTGATGCGCAGCAGCTTGCGCAATGGCGTGCCCAGGCCAACAGTGTCAAGTGCAGCGCGTATCTGCTGGACTATGTTCAGCGCTTGATTGCCTGTAGTCGTGATAGCGAGCGTTTTCTGGCCGGTCTGTCCCCCCGAGGTGGCATTGCATTGATACGCGCCGCTAAAACGTATGCCCTGATGGCGGGTCGCGACCATGTGATTCCGGAAGATGTGCAGGCTATTTTTCCATCCGTTGCCGAGCACCGTTTACAGTCCCGCAGTGCAACCCTTCGTCAGTCAGGTGAGACAGCAAGTCAGTGGATACTCAATACCGTCGACGTTTTCGCAGCCTGATACAGCAGCGGCTGGATCGCTGGCATCTGGACTGGTTGTCCCGGCGCGCGCCTGCAAGATCGCAAGTGACCCTGGACGGGCGCACGATTTATATCCTGCCAACCGCTCAAGGTTGGTTGTTTGTAGTCAGCTCTGTGGTGGTATTTGTTGCGGCAATCAATTACGCGTTGAGTCTGGCCTTTGCTTTGTCATTTTTGATGACCGGCGTGTTTCTGCTGACACTGGTTCATACCTTTATGAATCTGCAGGGTCTCAGCCTGCAGGGTCAACGTGCTGAGCCCTGTTTTGCAGGCGAAAGAGCGGTATTCAGCATTGTGGTGAAACGCAATGACCAACGTGTCCGCGAGGCTATAGAGGTCTGTGCGCCGCTAGCTAACGCTTTAATAAAAGGTAAACACGATTGTCAGCTTGCCAATCTGACACACCTTGCCGCTGACGAGGTATTTCTGGCTATCCAGACCTCAGTGAGAGGTCATTTCAAAGCACCGCGTTTAAGGGTTAAAACGGTTTACCCGCTAGGACTGTGGGAGGCCTGGTCGCGCCCTGATCTGGACATGCCATGCCTGGTATATCCCCGGCCCCAGGTCTGCGAGCTTCCGCCATCGGCAGGGGCAGGAGACAAGGCTGATAATCTGGTCAGTGTTCCCGGCACTGAAGACTTTTACGGGCTGCGTGATTATCGGCCCGGTGACTCTCATCGTCAGATTGCCTGGAAGGTTCTGGCGCGCGGGCAAGGGCTGAAGACCAAACAGTTTGTTGATCCCTGTGATGTCAATCTGATGCTGGATTGGGCGCAGTTTTCCGGTCTGCCGCTGGAGACGCGTTTGTCCTGTTTGTGTTATCAGGTTCTGCAGTTATCTGCGCGCGAAATTGATTTTGGATTGCGCTTGCCCGGTCAGGAGTTTTTGCCTGGTCGAGGGGATGAACATCGGCACACGTTACTGGAGGCGCTGGCACTATGGTCGTAAACGCCACGATTCCAAGAACCGGTCTGATCTGGGTACTGTCCGTGATGGTGCTGTTAATCGTGCCCCATCTGTCACGCATGCCCGTCTGGTTGATGGTCCTGGCATTGGTGTGTTTGACCTGGCGCTGGCTGATCTACTTGGGTCGTGCCAATTATCCGGGACGTGTCGTCAGGGCAGTGGCGTTGTTGGCCGTGGGCACGGTCGTCGTGCTGCAATACGGCGGCAGCGGCTTGAGCATTGATGGCTCGGTAATGCTGTTGATCAGCGGATGTCTGTTGAAATTGTTGGAGATGCGCTACCGGCGCGATATCTACATCGTAAACACACTCGCTTTTTTATTGTTGATGGCAGGATTTATCTACTCACAGACGATATTGTCTGGGATCTATAACCTGCTTATCGCCTTGTTGATACTGGCGTCAATGATCTCATTAAACCGTGCGCCCCAGTTTGCAGAGGGCCGGGTTGCACAGTTGCGTAATCTGCGCATGGCCGGTGTCATTATGCTGCAGGCTATGCCGCTGATGCTGATATTGTTTGTTACCGTGCCGCGGATTTCGCCCTTGTGGGCGGTGTCACAACCATCCAATGTCAGCAGCACCGGTGTCAGTGACCGGATGACGCCGGGAGAGATCAGCGAGTTGGCTCGATCCACAGAGATAGCGTTCAGGGTGGAGTTTGCTGATGAGTTACCACTACCGGATCAGCTCTATTGGCGAGGTCTGGCGCTTGAAGAGTTTGACGGCGCCACCTGGTCCCGCAACACGGCAATGATTGGCCCACGTCGTGATCTGGAGTTTCTGACGGACAGCAGCCAGGATCCGCTTGACTACAACATCATTATGGAACCCAGTCAGCAGAACTGGCTGTATGCCATCAGCGTGCCGCAAGTGACGCTGCCCGGTGTGTTTCTGGATAACTACAACACCTTGAATATCTCGCGCCCGGTTGCGCAGCGGCTGCGATACGATGTCAGTTCCTATGTTAATGCGCCAACTGATCTGACCTTGGGTCAGCGCGCTCGTGCCAGGTCACTGCAATTGCCGGGAGAAGCCAATCCGCGCGCTCGTGAACTGGCATCGCAGATGCGTGAGCAATACGATGATGACCGGCAGCTTGCCACCGCGATGCTCGAGCGCTTTCGAACTGAAGAGTATGTTTATACTTTGTATCCGCCGCTGTTGGGTGTCGATGGCATCGACAAATTTCTGTTCGACAGTCGTCAGGGGTTCTGCGAGCACTATGCCGGCGCATTGACATTTATGCTGCGGGCAGCCGGCATTCCGGCTCGTGTGGTTGTCGGTTATCAGGGCGCTGAACCCAATCGTTTTGACAACTATCTGATTGTGTATCAATACAACGCACATGCCTGGGTTGAAGCCTGGTTCGAAGGTGAGGGCTGGCAACAACTCGATCCTACTGCCTGGGTCGCGCCTGAGCGTATTGAACAGGGTGCTGAGATGTTGATGCGGCAAAATGAACAAACCTTGCAGGACCCTGCATTTGCCATGCTGCTGGACAGACCCTGGTTAAACGCGATGCGCTTGCGTCTGGATTCTCTTGAGTACTCCTGGAGCCGTTGGGTACTTAGTTATGACGAAGCAACGCAGTTGGAGTTTCTGGAGCAGTTGTTAGGGGAATCACGCCTGCGATGGTTGCCCGCCATCATGGTGATGTTAGTGGTATTTATGCTCGGCGCGGTTGTTGTTGGCAGCAACTTAAAAGGCCGGCGTCGTCGGGACCCCATTGTTGGCGTCTGTCTGGACTTTATGAATGCCTTTGCCGGCACCCGATTGGAAAGACTACCCGGGGAAGGCGCGCAGACGTATTTTCATAGGCTGGCCGCAGGCAATCCCTTGCATCGCGATGCACTGGCGCAGTGTGCGCAAGCGATCAACACGCTGATGTATGACGCAAGTCCTGACCCAAAGGCTGGTTGGTTCAAACATGAGCTGGATCAGCTGTCGCAGCGCCTGAAACAGCTGCGTCGGCAATTGGCGCACAACATAAAAAGCACACAGATGTAATCCGACCCTAAAAGGAAACTGTCAGGCATCTTGCAAGAAAATATTACCCATGCATTCAGCAGCATCAATCAGATTGCGCTGGGTAAAGAGCCGCAGGTAAAACGGGCTCGGTGAGTTGCCGGTGCAGATGTTTGTCATCCTGCGCGTATTACCAGCGCAAGACCTCACTCACCACAAAAGATTGCCACGCGCAGGGCGCAGCTGGACGCTTACGGCTGCGCAGAAACCGATACCACGCTCAAGGAACTCAGAAGCATCTTTAAAGAAATGCTGCACCAGCATCACTAGTGTTAGTGTGCGCACAGACCCCGTTAGTACCGTTGCTTCATGCTGAATCTCTCAGGAAAAACCTAAACAATTGAGGATTCGATGATGAACATTATGCTAAAGAAGCATTGCAACTGTTATACAGCACCAATGAAGTTGCCGCAGATTTTGGCGAGATTGCCAAAGCCATACTGGTGTTTCCGAATATTGTGAAGGCCGGGCTGGTGTTTGGTGGTGCTTATGGAGAGGGTATTTTGCTGCAGGCCGGCGCTCAGTCTTATGGTTTCGCAGTTTTCCTTATGACCGATGCCGCGCTGGAGTATCTGCATGACCCTGATGGATGGGAAATTGGTGTCGGCCCCACATTAGTAGTGATGGATGAAGGCGTGGCTACCAATGTATCATCTACCTTTATACAGGATGATGCGTATGCGTTTATTTTTAACCAACAAGGTCTGATGGCTGGAGTCAGTGTTGAACGGACAAAAATCTCACATATCGTTCCATAGCGTTGCGCGTGTGTTTATTGCGCTATTAGTGACGATGCTGGTGTCTTGCTCAGACCCGGCTTTGTCACCATCGATTGATTTTCAGCGAGTGCCCAATAATGGCATTCAGCCCCGCATTGTGCTGGATGAATGGGGCGACACACATTTGTTGTATTTCCGGGCAGAGTTTCCGGACAGCGGTGCATACCTCGGGCATCTTTATTACACGCGCTACGACAACGAACAGCGCGCCTGGTTGCCCTCTGCCAGAGTGTCATCTGAACCGTTCAATTACAAAGACCAGATTTACCGCGCCAATTTTGCCGTCGGTGGTGAAGGCAGAATTCACGTTGTCTGGTTTGTGGACAGGCCGGAGCGATTTTTGTACACCCGGTCAGATAGCAATAAAGTTAATTTCGAAACACCGCGCCTGATCAGCAGCGCACATCTCGACGGCATTGATGCCAACGCAGACATTGCCAGTTACAACAATCGGGTTGCCCTGGTGTGGGCAGCCGGTGATCTGATGCGCGAGGATCAGCGGTCGGTGTTTATGCTGCAATCACAGGATTATGGCGGCAGTTTTGACGAGGCGGCGATGATTGCTGACAGCGCACTGGGTGCGTGTGCCTGTTGCGCGTTGTCGGCAGAATTTAATCAGGCTGGCGAATTGTTGGTGGCCTATCGCTCGGCCACCAATGATACCGGCCGGCACATGCAGCAACTGATCATTAATCAGAATGCTCATGGTGATGTGCATTCGTTTTATCACCCGGTGCATGCACTGAGTGAGTGGGACATATCGTCCTGCCCGGTGAGTACCAATGACATGGCCAGAGATGTGTCCGGTGCTTACTGGCTGGTGTATGAGACCGAGAGTCAACTGATAAAACACAACATGTCGGATAACTCAGTACCTAAACGGGTGTCTGCACAAGCGTCAGCATCGCGTGAAAAGCATCCGGCGATGGCTTTTAATGCTCAAGGTTATCAGCTGATAGCTTGGGGCGAAGGCGGTGGTTTCTTTAGTGGCGGATCGTTGCGGCTGGCGTTGTTTGATGCAGAGGGCAAACCAGCTGTTCTGCCAGCCTTGGATGACATGCAAATCCCTGATCGCAGTTCAGCGGCAGTGATAATGAAGCCGGACGGCAATTTTCTCGTGGTTTACTGACATCTCAAGGACATCATGCCCTTAAGATGTTTTTCGTTTGTTTAAGGCAGCACTTCAAAACTGAAGGCACTGTGGTGATGCTGGCCAAATTCATCTTCGCTATACACGTCAAGACGATGAACCCCGGGTGCCAGTGTGTCGGGCAGCGGCAGTTCCCAGATATGCGCCGAACGTGTGGGCCTGCCGATGGCATTGTCGGTACCCTGCAACGATTCATAAAGCCGTTCCATGAAGGGGTCGGTGCGCACAGAATAGGTCATTGGCTGCCGTTCACCGCTGTTAAGTGACAGCCAGACCTTGTCACGCTCACCGCCGTCAAACAAATTCACCACAACGTTGGTATTGTTTTCAAGCTGACCGCGGTTGATGCTGCCCTCAGTCTGCATGGTTAACGGCGGGTCGAGGGTAATGCGCATATGCTGATGAGCATCGGCGCCAAAGGGGAAGGGACTGAACTCTGGAGTTACCCGTACGTCATCAAACCTGAGCAGGTAATAACCATTGGGGTTGCCGTCCTGCATCAACGCGTCGTTGACACCGCGTGCATCCGCCAGGCCCGTCTGCCAGCCATTGCCGCGCACTTCCGCCAGCGTGTGGGCGATCCATGGTTGGCCATGCCAGCCGTGATCATGGTCTATTTCAACCTTCCAGCTGTTGCTGGTATCGTGGCCGGCGATCCCGTAAATATGTTCAAAAGGTTCAAGTAACTCCAATAGTTCAGCAAAGTTCTCGGTGCTGGGTCCTGTGGCCGGCTCAGAGCCGCTGCCGTCATCGGCTTCAGACACCAGCGGAATGTGTGAGGCAATCACAATAAGGCGGTCACGTGGCACGTTGGCCAGGTCGCGTGCCAGCCAGTAAAGCTGATCGTCATGGATATAACCACGGTAACGGTCTCCATCCTCCAGCTGTTTTCCCGCTCCGGCATATTCCACATTGTTAAGCGCTACAAAATGCACATTGCCGTAGTTAAACGAATAATAATCCGGGCCAAAATGCAGCTTGTAGGTCTCGTTGGCAAATCGCGCATCCGGAGATTCAAAATTCAGATCATGATTGCCGGGCAGATACCACTGCGGAAAGTCCATTAATGCCATCATCTGCTTGTGGCGATCGTACAGTTCAAGATTATCGTAGACGACGTCACCCACGGTGATGCCAAACTCTGCTGAAAACGGATTGCCGATCAGGGTGGTAATCAGGTCTTCACGCAGCTTGTCCTGATCGAGTTCGGTGCGTGCTTGTGTATCTGCAAAGGCATGAGCCTCAAACTGCGTGCTGGCATCCACGATTGGAGTGAGCGGGAAATCGATGGATGCCGGTAACGGGCCGGTGGCATCAACCACCGGGAACACCCATTCCACCGCCGTACCATCAATCAAGTCGGGAGTGCCTTGTGGGTAATGGCGGTAATAAAACGCCGGGATGTTGTTGGCGTCAAGCGCAACGCTATAACCGCTTGGCTGGGAAATAAACAGAATCTGCAAAGGGGCGATGGCAATTTCATAACGGCCGTCAGCATCAGTCAGCACCACTTCGCAGCCATTACTGACACTGACCTGCGCTACACCGGTTTCGCCGGATTCATACACACCATTGGTGTTGGTGTCTGTAAACACGATGCCACGCGCGATCTCACTGACGGGCTGGTCGACACCGCATTGTGCCTGTGTATTGGCACTGAGCACGGCCAGCAAAGTGCTGAGCAGGCAGCACGCCATGGATTTATGATTCATATCGGAAAGCTCCATGCGGTAAGACGTTGAGTTACGGGCGATGCTAAGCCTGCAATTTGACACAGCCATGACACGGATGTCACATCAGCTCAGCAGCTGCGCAATTTCCTGGTCTATTTGTTGTTTTGCGGTCAACGCGTTGTACCAGGGCTCGATAGTTTGACCGTGGATCAAACCCAGCAATACGCCGAGTACTGCGCCACGGTGCACGTTATCCCCTCCCAGGTTGGCATTGGCAAGCAACGCAGCTTCGGGTTGGTCGCGGTATTTGTACAGCAGATACAGAATACCCGGCCACGCACCATCGATGTAACAGGCGCTGGAGTAAAGTTGTCCGATGATTTCTCGGTCATCACGTTTTTTGAGCATCAAGCCGGGCAGATCCAGGCGCACACTGCGCAGTGCTGTGTCCGCAATAATGCCACCAACATCGCTGTTGTCTGTGGTGTGCAGCAGTGTGTCGAGCAACTGCGTGTAGTCATCAGCAATACGCAGCAGCAATGCATCAGGGTGTGTCAGTTGAACGTGTGTCTGTACATCAGCTCTGATGATGTCCAGTGCGATGCCATGCACTCTTTCCGACAACACCAGCGGCGCCACCGTCACCAGGCCACCAATCGACGGCGTGTCGTGGGTAACGGCTGCACAGCGCTCTGGCGGCAATCCACGCTGCAGGTTGGCAAAAAATCCCCGATGGTACGACTCAGCATAGGTGTCGTTGTGCTGGGCAACATCTGCGCACATAAAGTCAATGTAATCGCCGAGAAACGCAGCCGCGTTGTAACGTCCGCCCGTGCGTGCCAGAGAGCGCATAAGCACCCGGGCACAGTGCGCGTTCAGGGTGTTTTCGCCAGCAGTCATACCCTGATGATAGTGGGTATTTGGCTTATTCCAGAACTGTTGGCGGCCCTTTAAAATGACCTCGCCGACAACCTCTGGATGACGTGTGCCTGTCTGTAAAGTCCGGCGTCCGCCACTGCTGGTTGAGTGTAAGGACATGATAGACGAGGGGTGAAACTGCGGTGCCGGCTCCAGTTGCCTGACGCCACCAGGAAACGCCTTTTCGATGTCTCTGATGCTGTAGAACCAATGTACCGGCATGGCCAATGCATCGGCAACAAACAGGTTTTGCAGTGCGGCGCTGGCGCGTTGAGATTGCAGGTGGTGAGTGTCCATGGGTCGGCTCCGGTAACATCAGATGTGTTGTTCACCGATACGTTTGATATACGGTGACAGACCGATGCAGTGTTGTTTTTGATTTTAATGCTTGTCACAAAATCGTCAAAGTGCTCGACTACTGTCAACGTTGAAGACACAACACACTGCGGAGGCAAGCCTTTGACATCCAGCACGATTTATTATGTCCTTGATACCAACGTCCTCATTCACGACCCCTCTGCCATCTGGAACTTCGACGAACATCACCTGATCATCACTATGACCGTGCTCGAAGAGTTGGACAAACTCAAGAGTGGGCGAGGTGCGCTGGCGGCTGATGCGCGACAGGCGATCCGTGAGCTGGATCGCATTCTGGCGGATGCTCCGCCTGAAGCTGTTGAAAGTGGTGTGCTGATCAATCGCGGAAAAAATCTGCCGGGGCTGGGTTATCTCAGTGTGCTGATGACCGATTCGCCGCACATCAGAGAAATTCTGCCACTGCATTTGAATGACAATAAAATTCTGAATGCGGTTGCTGAACTCAAACACAGCAAGTCCCCCGCCAACCGCGTCGTGCTGGTGTCCAAAGATATCAATATGCGACTAAAAGCCAGAGCCTGTGGCATTGACGCAGAGGACTATCACACCGATCAGTTGGTGACCGATATCAATCAGCTGCATAAGGGCTACATAGAATTCCCTGGCAGTTTCTGGGATGGCATTCAGTCTGTAGACACTGAGCAGTCGCATGCGGGCGAAACTTTTCACCGCTTGGGACGCGACAGCATCGCGTTTGATGTGTATCCCAATCAGTATTTTCTGGACGACGCCGGTTTTATCGGGCGGGTGATTGAAGTTGACGAGCATACTGTGGTGCTCAAACATCAGGATCGTGAACGCATGCTGCAGCGCGAAGCCTGGGGTTTATATCCGCGCGATATCTATCAGGCCATGGCGCTGGATCTGTTGCTGGATCCCAGCGTGCATCTGGTGAATCTGACCGGTGCTGCGGGCTCTGGAAAAACCATTCTGGCGTTGGCGGCTGCCATCGATATGACACTGGCCAGCAAACAGTTCCGCCGCATCATTGCCACGCGCAGTACTCAGGGGCTTGATGAGGACATCGGGTTTTTGCCGGGTACTGAAGCTGAAAAAATGGAACCGTGGCTGGGCGCGATCACCGACAATCTTGAGGCCTTGCATCTGGATGATATCAACAGTTCATCCAGCATCGATTATGTGCTGGCCAAGGTGCCGCTGCAGTTCAAGTCGTTAAATTTTATTCGTGGTCGCAGTTTTCAGCATAGCCTGATTCTGATTGATGAGTGTCAGAATCTGACGCCGCATCAAATGAAAACCATAGTCACGCGTGCCGGTACCGGTTCAAAAGTGGTTTGTCTGGGTAATCTGGCTCAAATCGATACGCCGTATCTGAGCCCGACAAGTTCAGGGTTGACCTACCTGACGGAGCGTTTTAAACATTTCAGTCACGGTGGCAATCTGCAGCTTAAGGGAGTTCCGCGATCAGCCCTGGCGGCATTTGCGGAAGAAAATTTGTAGCGCGTGGCGTGCTCTGCTGAAACACAGAGCACGCCAGTCGCAATAGTCACTTACCAGAGCACAACGCGCTGTTCAGGCGTCAGGTACATGCCGTCGCCTTCTTTGATGTCAAACGCCTGATAAAAGCCGGGAATGTTACGTGGCGCTGCCATCGCACGGTACTTGCCCGGCGAATGTGGCCCCTGAGCCAACTGCGCACGCATGGCATCATCACGGAATTTTATCTTCCAGATCTGCGCCCAGCTGATAAAGAAGCGTTGTTCGCCGGTGAAGCTGTCCATGACGGGCGCCGTTTGTCCAGCCAGCGATTTCTGGTAGGCGCGGTAAGCACTGAGCAACCCGACGTGGTCACCAATGTTTTCGCCCAGTGATACGCGGCCGTCAATATTCATGCCCGGCAGCGGTTCGTATTGCGCATATTGCTCAACCAGAATGTCTGCTTTGGCTTCAAACTGCTGACGGTCCTGATCGGTCCACCAGTTTTGCAGATTACCGCTGCCATCATAACGTGAACCCTGATCGTCAAAACCATGACCGATTTCATGGCCGATGACCGCACCAATCCCACCGTAGTTCACCGCGTCATCCGCATTCATGTCAAAAAACGGCGGTTGCAGAATGCCTGCCGGAAACACAATCTCGTTGGCGGTAGGCCGGTAATAGGCGTTGACCGTCTGCGGAGTCATACCCCAACGGTTGCGATCAACGGGTTGGCCAAGATCAGCCACGTTCTGGTCATAGTCATACTGATTGGTGCGGATGGTGTTGCCGATCAGGTCATCGGCCGATACTTGTAACGCTGAGTAATCTTTCCAGACATCGGGGTAACCGATCTTTGGTGTAAACGTACTCAATTTCACCAGTGCTTTTTCTTTGGTTTCCGCAGTCATCCATTCCAGTTCATTGATGGATTCTTCCATGGCAACCAACAGGTTATCGATCAGCTCACCCATGCGCTCTTTGGCAGCGGGCGGGAAGTGCCGCTCAACGTAGGCTTCACCCAATACTTCACCGAGTGCGCCACTGGTCGCCTGTACGCCGCGTTTCCAGCGTTCCTGCTGTTCAGGTGTACCGTTCAGGGTGGTTGCGTAGAATCCGAACTGAATGTCCGCGACTTCCTTGTGCAAACGGGAGGCGTAGTTACCCATCAGACGGGCATGCAGATAATCTTTCCAGGTCTGCAGGTCCACCTCTGTGTACAGCGCACCCAGTGCTTCGATATAGGAAGGCGTGCTGACAATCACATATTCCGCCTGGTCGATGCCGGCAACACTCGCCATGGCGTCATAATCAATACCGCCCAGCAGCGTACGCACCTCGTCAATGGTCATTTTGTTGTAACGTGCTTCAGCATCTCTGAGCTCCGCGCGGGTCCAGTGATAACCGGCCAGCCTGAACTCAAGGTCATAAATCCGCTGTGCAGCGGCGTCGGCGTCGGTATGCCCGGACGCGTTGAGCATGGCACTCAGGTATTTGACGTACTCGTTGCGAATCTTCGCAAAGTCTTCCGTGTCACGGAAATAATAATCACGATCCGGCAAACCCAGTCCGCCCTGGCTCAGGTGCAAGGCATTCACATCCGGGGCTTTCGCATCAGTTGTCACATAAAAACCGTAAGGTTCACTCAGGCCGCTGCGGCGCAGTTCAGCCATGGTGGTGGTCAACTCAGCGTGACTGGAAATTGCGGCTATACGATCAAGCATGGGCTGCACGGGCGTAAGTCCAAGCTGCTCAATACGCGCTTCATCCATAAAACTGGTATAGAAGTCACCTATCTTTTGTGCGTTGCTGCCAGCTGCGGCGCCGGACGCAACGGCATCTTCAATGATACTGCGCAGGCGGAGTTCATTGGCCTCTGCCAACATGTTAAACGCACCATAGGTCGAACGATCGGCGGGTATCTCGGTGTTGTTGTACCAGTTGCCGTTAACAAACATAAACAGATCGTCCTGTGGACGCACGTTTCTGTCGAAGTCGTCGAGGAACAAACCGGAGGTCAGTGTCTGCTGGTTTGGCTCAGTCGGCATGACCGGTATGTTTTGTTCAGCGGACGTTGTTGCCGGCGTTTGTTCTGCCGGTGAGCAGGCCGCAAGGCCGAGCGCAACAACAATACTTGCAGTTGCCAGATTAAAAATTTTTTTCATAGTTGATCCCGTCAGTTATTATCGAGTTGCCAAACAAGGCACGTGTCAAGTTTACGGATTTAGCCTATGGCACGCCAGTATCTCCAGCTAGACTCGCCTTCCTGCAATCCGATAAACTGCGCGCCTTGTCGTCATGACACCCTTAAGACCCCAATCATTGATCTTTATTTTCAAATCAGCCGGCATCTGTTCATAGCCGGTGTTTCTTATCAAGGATGTTATTCATGCAAAAACCCATAACAGCGTTAGTCCTGTTGCTGGCACTTGCTGGCTGTGGACAACCTACAGAGCAAGCGACTGAAGCAGTCTCTGATATTCAAACCACCGAGTCCGCTGACGATGTTGCGCAGGACGCACAAAGTGAGTCCCAGCGTCTTAACAGCTGGTTTGATGCTAAGTACGAAGAGTTGTTACAACTCAGCCCGATTCAGTTGACGTTCCTGGGGCGTAAAGAGCGCAACAACGAACTGGATGATTTTTCAATGGCAGGTGCTGACCTGCAACTCGAGTGGGCGCGAGCCGCTGTCGCGGAGATGCAGCGTGAGTTTGACTACGAGCAACTTGATGCCGAAACAAAAACATCCTGGGATATCTGGATGTATCAGTACGAACAATCAGAACGGGCAGTGCAATTCCGCAATAACGGTCTGACCTTTGAGCAAATGAATGGCGCTCAAAGTTTTCTGCCAACCTTTCTTATCAGTTTCCACCTGATTGAAGAGGCTGCCGATGTTGAGGCGCTGATCTCCAGAATTCGTGAATCTGCCCGCGCACTGGATCAGTTACTGGTGACCGCGCAGGAGTCTTCGCAACTGGGTGTGATCACTCCTGGCTTCGCTCTGGACGGCGTGATTCAGCAGTCGCGTAATGTCATCAGTGGTGTCCCCTTTACCGAGGGTGAAGACTCGGCCATGTGGACAGATGCCAAAACTGATGTACAAGCGCTGGTGACCGCCGGCACGCTTGATCAACTGCGGGCTGATGAACTGCTGGAGCTGGCCAGAGTCGCGCTGATGGAAGACTTGGGGCCGGCCTACGAAAGAGTGATTGCCTGGGCAGAAGCGGAAAAAGCCAAAGTGCCGGAGGTGTCAACGGGGCTGGTGTCACAACCCAATGGCCTAGCGTATTACAACTACCTGCTGGAAACACAGACAACGACCAGTCTGACTGCGGATGAAATTCATCAAATCGGACTCACCGATGTGGCTCGCCTGCGCAATGAAATGGAAGCTGTAAAAGAGCTTGCCGGTTTCAGCGGCACGCTGCAGGAATTTTTTGTCATGCTGCGGGAAACCCGTGATGACGAACGTTTTTATTACCCCAATGACGACACGGGTCGTCAGGGCTATATCGACGATGCGACTGCTGCTATCGAGAACATCAAGGCTCAGCTACCAAATTACTTCAGAACGCTGCCACAGGCTGATCTGGTGGTGCGCAGGGTAGAGGCATTTCGTGAGCAGGATGGTGCTGCACAGCACTACTATCCCGGTACACCGGATGGTTCACGTCCGGGTGTCTATTACGCACACCTGTCTGATATGAACGCGATGCCCAAGTCTGAGATGGAAGTGATCGCCTATCACGAAGGTTTGCCTGGACATCACATGCAGATTTCGATCGCCCAGGAATTGCAGGGTATACCGATGTTCCGCACCCAGGCCGGGTTTACTGCTTACTCCGAAGGCTGGGGCTTGTACTCAGAGTTTCTGGCCAGTGAAATGCCAGACACTTATGTCGATCCTTACTCAAAGTTTGGTCGCCTGATGTCTGAAATGTGGCGTGCTATCCGTCTAGTGGTGGATACCGGTCTGCATGCTGAAGGTTGGACCGAGCAGCAAGCCGTTGATTATTTTGCGGCAAACTCGTCAGTGCCCTTGGCAGCGATACGGTCGGAAGTGCAGCGTTATATTGTGATGCCCGGTCAGGCAACCTCTTACAAAATCGGCATGAATAAGTTTCTGGAACTGCGTGCCCATGCCAGAGCGGAACTCGCAGATGATTTTGATATCCGCGATTTTCACGACACCGTATTGCTGGGCGGCGCTATGCCTTTGGCCTTGCTGGAGCGTCGGGTCATGCAGTGGATAGAGACAGAAAAAGCGCAATAAGTATTATTGTTGAGAATTAAAAAGCCCGGGTTTGCTCGGGCTTTTTGTTTGTCAGGCGCACCATTTCTTGTAACGCGGCGGGCATTACCTCTTTAAAAACGTGAGCTGTTATTCCGTTAACAACGCAGCAGCATCAGAATATGCGCAATGCCGTCTTCCAGATATTCATCACTGATTTGCTCAAAACCTAAGGCGTTGTAGAACGCGTACAAATGCGCTTGGGCTCCAATCTGGATAGGTTGGTCAGGATAAAGTTGATGTGTGTAGCGGATAGCCTCTTGCATCATCGGACGGCCCAGTGCCGTGCCGCGGAATTCTTTAGTGGTTAATACGCGGCCAATGGATGGGTGCGGGTATCTTTTTCCGGGGTCGACCACGCGCACATAACAGGCAAGTTTAGCGTTGATGCGACCTGTCATGTGCCATGCATGGGGGTCGCAATCGTCGGCTTCCTGATACGGACAGTGTTGCTCAACAACAAACACCGACTCACGTGCCTGCAGAATTTCATGCACCTGAGGCCCCGTCAGTTCATGCAATCTTGCCCATGTGTAAATCGGTGTGGTCATCGCTGTTTGGTAACCCTCGTGTTGCCGTTTACAGTGCTTTGATAGCGGCAAGTTTCTCGTTGAGAGCATCGATGGCTGCCTGCGCCGACCGTTGACGCTCACGCTCCTGATCAACCAGTTCCACCGGCGCATTCTGCACAAACTTTTCATTGCTAAGTTTGCCGTTAATGCCCTGTAGATTTTTATCAAGCTTGGCGATTTCTTTTTCGAGACGTGAAATTTCTGCGTTCTTGTCGATCAGGTCAGACAGCGGTACCAGAATTTCCATGTCCTGATACAACTGTGTGGCGCTCACGGGTGCTGTTTCATCGTCTGCCAGACAACGCAGCTCTGACAGCTTGGCAAGCTTCAAGAGATTCTGCAGATTGTCGTGAAGCCGACGCCGATCTTCAGCGCCGGTTTTGCGCAGCAGGGCAGGGAAGGTTTTGCCTGGCGGAATATTCATTTCGCCGCGGATGTTACGTACGCCGATGATTACGCCTTTCACCCACTCAATGTCACTATCCACCGTGGTGTTGATTAAGGATGTATCCACCTGCGGATAAGCCTGCAACATGATGCTGGTGCTGGCTGTTTCTGTGCCGATCAGTGTCGCAATTTTCTGCCAGATTTCTTCGGTGATAAACGGCATCAACGGATGCAACATGCGCACACTGCTTTCCAGAACCGTGAGCAAGGTCAGTCGAGCGGCGCGGGCTTTTTTAGGTTGATTGTCGGCATCCCAGAGTACAGGTTTGGATAGCTCCACATACCAGTCGCAATACTCATTCCAGAAGAAGTCGTAAATCACTTGAGACATCAGGTCAAAGCGGAAACTGCTCATGTGCTCATGAACCTGTGCTACGGTTTGCTGCAGGCGCGATAAAATCCAGCGATCAGCAAGGCTGAGATGAATGTCGTGTTTGAGAGAAGCCACATCCGCCGCCGTAAACTGCAGGCCTTTTTCCTCGGTATTCATAATCACGTATCGCGAGGCATTCCAGATCTTGTTGCAGAAGTTGCGGAAACCCTCCATACGACCCAGGTCAAATTTAATGTCGCGACCGGTGGATGCAAGCGAGTAATAGGTATAACGCAAGGCGTCAGTGCCGTACCCGGTAATACCCTCGGGGAACTCCGCGCGTGTGCTCTTTTCAATTTTTTGTTCAAGCTGCGGCTGCATTAGACCTTCGGTGCGTTTGGCTACCAGATCTTCCAGACCAATGCCGTCAATCAGGTCTATCGGGTCCAGCACGTTGCCCTTGGATTTGGACATTTTCTGACCCTGCGCGTCGCGGATCAGGCCGTGTATATAGACCTTTTTGAACGGCACCTGATCGGTGAACTTCAGCGTCATCATCACCATTCTGGCAACCCAGAAGAAAATGATGTCAAAGCCGGTGACCAGCACGTTAGTCGGGTGGAAGGTTTTTAAGGTTTCCAGATCATCAGGCCAACCCAGCGTCGAGAATGTCCACAGTGCCGAGGAGAACCAGGTATCCAGAACGTCTTCGTCCTGATGCAGAGACAGATCCGCAGCCAGGGAATATTTTGTGCGCACCTCTGCCTCACTGCGGCCCACATAAATATTGCCGTCAGCGTCATACCAGGCCGGTATACGATGCCCCCACCAGAGTTGGCGGGAAATACACCAATCCTGGATGTCACGCATCCACGCAAAGTAGGTGTTCTCCCACTGCTTGGGCACAAATTCAATGTCGCCGTTCTCGACGGCTTTGATCGCAGGTTCTGCGAGCGCCTTGACTGCGACATACCACTGATTGGTCAGGTAGGGTTCAATCACTGCGCCGGTGCGGTCGCCACGTGGCACTTTTAATTTGTGCGGCTCAACTTTTAACAGCAGGCCAGCAGCGTCGATGTCGGCGACCAGTTTTTTGCGTGCATCAAAACGATCAAGACCACGGAAAGCTTCCGGTGCATTTTCATTGATGGCGGCATCAATGGTAAAGATATTGATCATCTCCAGCTGGTGACGTTTGCCAACTTCATAGTCATTAAAGTCGTGTGCCGGCGTGATCTTCACGCAGCCGGTACCGAACTCTGGATCAACATAATCATCGGCAATAATCTGGATGCGCCGGTTACACAGGGGCAGGTCTATCCATTTGCCAACCAGCGATTTAAAGCGCTCGTCTTGCGGGCTGACGGCGACAGCAGTATCACCCAACAGGGTTTCAGGTCGTGTTGTCGCAATGGTGATAAAGCTGTCTCCGCTGTCGGTTTTTGCGCCATCGGCCAGCGGGTATCGGAAGTACCAGAAAAAGCCGTCTTCTTCTTCGGACAACACTTCAAGATCAGAGACGGCGGTGTGCAACTTCGGATCCCAGTTCACCAGACGGTTGCCGCGGTAAATCAGGCCTTCGTCGTACAAGCGCACAAACACTTCTTCCACGGCTGCAGACAGACCTTCATCCATGGTGAAGCGTTCACGTGACCAGTCAATCGAGCCGCCCAGACGACGTATCTGCTGGGTAATCATGCCACCGGATTCTTCTTTCCATTCCCAGACTTTTTCCAGGAATTTTTCGCGGCCAAGCACTTTACGCTTGATGCCCTCGCGCTCAAGACGACGCTCGACAACCATCTGAGTGGCGATACCCGCGTGGTCAGTGCCCACCTGCCAGAGCGTGTTTTTGCCCATCATGCGCTCATAACGGATCAGCGCATCCATGATGGCGTTCTGAAAACCATGACCCATGTGCAAACGGCCGGTTACATTCGGCGGCGGTATCACAATGCTATAGGACTCGCCGGAGCCGGAAGGTGCAAAATAATTGCGCGCTTCCCAGGTGCTGTACCACTGGCGTTCGATCTGCTGGGGTTGGTAGGTTTTGTCCATGATGTGACCCGTTTGACTCGTGTTTCGGAAGGGCAGGGAGTATAACCGATGCCTCTGTGCTGTGCAGCACCAGGCTAGGCAGGCGTTTTGTTGAGTCGGCCGCGTTGCCTGTTCTGCCGCAGGCTCAGGAGTACCAAGGGGATAACAATCATCGCGCTGCCAGCAATAAACCACAGGTCCGGTACTTCAGCAAACCAGATCCATCCAATCAATGCCGCCCAGATCAGGCCTGTGTACTCGGCACTGGTGACCAGTGTGCGCACAAACATGTGCTGAAATATCGGGGCTTCCGAGCCCATGATCTTCACAATCACATCCGCGATGATCGCCATAAAATTGCCAGCGACCAGCAACAAAATGGCGGTGTTCAGATGCTTACCGCTGGTGGGTGACATAAAGGGGGCCTGACAGAATGCTACAAAAAAGTGTGGTGGAAGGGGGTTACTCCTTCCGCCACACTGGGGTTACGCAGAGTGCTGACAAAAGAACATGTAAAGATCAGGCTTTCTGACGACGCAGATACTCAACCAGCAATGGCACTGGGCGTCCGGTTGCGCCTTTTTGGGCGCCACTCAACCATGCTGTACCGGCGATATCCAGATGCGCCCATTTGAATTTTTCTGTGAAGCGTGACAGGAAACATGCCGCGGTGATGGTGCCGCCTTTGGGGCCACCAATGTTGGCAATGTCGGCAAAGTTGCTGTCCAGCAGCGCCTGATATTCGTCATTCATCGGCAGTTGCCAGACGTGATCCAGCGTTTGCTGGCCCAGTTCCAGCAGCTCTTTTGCCAGCGGATCGTGGTTGCTCAGCAACGCGGTATTCACTTCGCCAAAGGTCGCCACTGCAGCGCCGGTCAGGGTGGCGACGTCGATAACTGTTTTAGGTTTGAAGCGTTCGGCGTAGGTGAGTGCATCGCACAATACCAGACGGCCTTCGGCGTCTGTGTTTAGAATTTCGATGGTTTTGCCAGACATGCTGGTCACTACATCACCAGGCTTGGTCGCGGTGCTGGATGGCATGTTTTCAGCCGACGCAATAACCGCTACCACATTGATCGGCAGGCCGAGTTCCGCCACAGCCAGCATCGTACCCATGACAGAAGCGGCGCCGCACATGTCGTACTTCATTTCGTCCATGCCAAGGCCGGGTTTCAGACTAATACCGCCGGTATCAAAGGTGATGCCTTTGCCAACCAGGCAGTAAGGGCTGCTGGCAGAGTCTGCTGCACCCTTATATTCAAGGACGATCAGCCGTGACTCCTCTTTGGAGCCATTGCCCACAGATAGCAGCGAGCCCATGCCGAGTTTTTCCATCTGTTTTTCATTCAGTACTTTGGCTTTCAGGGACTTGTATTGCCTTGCCAGTTCAGTGGCTTTGTCGCCCAGATAACTTGGTGTGCAGATATTGCCTGGCAGGTTGCCCAGTTCACGGGTCAGTGACATTCCCTTGCTGATACATTCGCCGGCCAGTATAGCCTCATCAACCGCTTTGCGATTGGCAGTGGCAGGCAGTGCCAGGCTGACAGTTTTCAGGTGTAAGGGTTCTGCCTTTTTGCTCTTGGTGTGATCGTACCGATACTGGGAATTGCTGTTTTCCATCACCAGTTGTGTGACAGCCCATGGCAGATCTCGATCGGAAACTGTCAGTTGCGGCAACGTAAAGACTGCGGTTTTAGAAGTCGTTTTATTGATGGCCTGAGCCGCTGCGCGCACCACTTTGCGGTAAACCTTGGCATTAAATTTTGCCTCATCACCAGCGCCCACCAACAACAGGCGTTCGGCTTTGGCATGTGAGTGAGCCGGGATCAGCAGTGTTTCACCGGTTTTGCCCTTGATGTCGCCAGCCTTGAACACAGCGCCTGCCAGGGCTGCCAGACTTTCATCCAGCAGCGAGCATGGCGCCGGGCCGGTTTTTTCCCAGACAGCCAGAACCAGACAGTCTGTTTTTTTATCCAATGTTTTGCTGCTGTGAACCTGGTATTTCATAAAATTTTCCTGGAAACGAAAGAAGGATGACAAGCTGTCATGCTATTGAATCGGGGCTAGCATGGCAATGCCGGTCATGTAAGTGTACTTTACAGGTGATGGCGATTAAAATTCCCAGCTGGTAATAAACACAAATCATGGAGCCGGTATGGCCAGAGTCAGAGTCAGCATGCCCGAAGAGTTTTTGTACTCTATGGAGCATTCGGTTCGCTTCAGTGACTTGGATTATGCCAAGCACCTGAACAGTGTTGCCATGGTACATATCCTCCATGAGGCTCGTTTGCAGTTTCTGGCGAGTTTAGGCCTGACCGAGGCCAATATATTCGGACTGGGGATGGTCGTCACCGATATGGCGATCGATTACCGATCAGAATCCTTTGCCAAGGATGTGCTGGTCATCGACGTCGGTGTTGCGGGCTTTAACAAGTACGGTTGTGATATCTGCTTCCAGATAACCAACTCGGCTCTGGAGAAAGTGGTCTGTAATGCCAAGCAGGCGGTTGTATTTTTTGATTTTGACAGACACAAAATTGCCGCTGTGCCGCTGGCGTTTTTGAGTCTGGTAGGTGAATCCTAGCTGTGATTCTATTCTGGTATTTTACCCGTCAGGTGTTTCAGGTGACGCTGGCGGTGTCACTGATACTGCTGGTTGTGTCGTTTACCTCCCGGTTTCTGCAGTATCTTGCAGATGCTGTGGCCGGGCAAATGACCACTGACATCTTGCTGATGTTGATGTTGTATCGACTTCCGGATTTCCTGCTGATCATTGTGCCCTTTGCATTTTTTCTGGCCGTCTTGCTGGCTTACGGCCGTATGTATGCTGAAAACGAGATGGTGGTGTTACATGCCTGTGGTTTCAGTCGCGGCAAACTGTTGGCCATGACCATGAGTTTTGCCCTGTTGCTGACCCTGCTGTTGGCATATACCAGTCTTTACGTTGCGCCGGCTGGTTTGCAACAGACAAATGCCTTGCGTCAGTCACAGGATGAACTGACGGAAATTGATTTGATTGTCGCCGGTCAATTTCAGGAGTTTGCGCGCGGAGAGCGTGTCACTTATGCCGAATCAATTTCCGAGACAGGCGTTGGGCGCCAGCTCAACAATGCGTTTGTGGTGATTCGCGACCCCAACCCGCCTGAAGGTGAATCGGGGTTGCGCATGCTGGTGGCCAAAACTGCCAGCCCTGTGCTCGACGCTTCCAGTGGAAGACGTTTTATGTTGCTTGAAGAAGGGCACTTTTATGATGGAACGCCCGGCAAGGCTGACTACGCAGTCACCCGGTTCGAGCAGCAAGGTATTCTGCTGCCGGATCAAACCATGATTGCACCGGTGTTGGAAGAAAGGGCAATGCCGACTTCACAACTGTTCGGGTCAGATCAGCCCGGTTTACGAGCAGAGTTGCAGTGGCGGATTTCTGTTATTTTTCTGATTCCGGTACTGACACTCATTGCGGTGCCGCTTAGCCGGGTAGACCCTCGGCAGGGACGCTTTGCTCGACTGGTGCCGGCTGCGATGTTGTATGGCTTGTACTTCATGTTGTTACAGGTATCGCGTGACGCTCTTGAAGACGGCAGTTTGCCGGCATTCGTGGGCTTATGGTGGGTACATGTGATGTTTGTCGGCGTGGCGATCTGGTTATTGATGCGCGGCCGTGCGCGACGTTCCACAGTCACCCTGAAAGCAAGGATAAGCTGAACCATGTCGATGTTAGCGCGTTACCTTTCAAAAACGGTACTGGCTGCCATGCTGGTGGTTCTGGGTGTGATTTCCACCATAGACCTGGTGTTTACGCTGGCCGATGAAATGGCCAGAACCAGTCCTTACTACAGCGCGACTGATGCCATTGTGTATGTGCTCAGAACGCTGCCAACCAGTGTTTATGAGTTATTGCCTTATGTTGCACTGGGTGGTGCGCTGATAGGTCTCGGTGTGCTGGCGTCGAGCCAGGAGCTGTTGGTGATTCAGTCGGCCGGCGTGCGTACACCGCTGTTGGTTGGCTGGGTGATGCTGCCGGTGCTAGGCGTCATGTTGTTTAGTCTGATACTCGGCGAGTGGATTGCTCCTGCGCTGCAACAACAAGCGCAGAGTGACCGGGCACTGCTGATGAGTGGCGGTCAGGCAATCAGCAGCGAGGAGGGTGACTGGCGAAAAGTTGGGAATGAGTTCATTCACATCAATGCCATTGCGCCCGGTGGCCGCGAACTTTTTGGTATCACGGTTTTTGAGCTGGATGAAAACCGCCAATTGGTGCGCAGCAGTTTTGCCGCACAAGGGCGCTATATTGAGAATCCGGGTGTCGAGGAGCCGGGTGTCGAGCCACATTGGTTGCTGACTGACGTCGCAGAAACTGTCTTCACGCCGGAACAATTGTTTTCCAGGCAGCACGACCAATACCAATGGCCTGTTGATATGTCGCCCTCGTTGCTCAGTGTGCTGTTAGTGCGGCCCGACCGACAGTCAATCAGCGGCTTATGGCAGTTTGCGCGCTATTTTGATAACGAAGGTCTGGATAGCAGCAGTTATTACCTCGCGTTCTGGAAAAAACTGCTGCAGCCGCTGGCGACTTTGAGTCTGGTACTGCTGGCCGTGTCTTTTGTGTTTGGTCCGCTGCGCGAGACCACTATGGGATTTCGCGTGTTTATCGCGATTGCGATGGGGCTGACCTTTACCATTGTTCAGCGCACCTTGGGGCCAGCAACTATCCTCTATGGGATCAGCCCGTTTGTGGCGGTGCTGGCGCCGATCCTGTTATGTGCGCTTTGGGGTGTGTATCTGTTGCGTCGGGTTTAGTCTGTCAGGATGTCGCCGCATGCATGCGCAAATTGATCATGCGCATGGTTGCTTTCACCCCCGCTAACACCTGATTGGAATCCACTCCGCGGGTTTTTAACTCGCGATCCTCAATTTTCCAGGTGATGATACATTCGGTCAGGGCACTGGTGTTGCCGCCGCGCGGGATATGCACTTCGTAGTCCAGCAAGGCCGGCATGGTGAATTCTAACTTGTCCAGAATCTGACTGATCGCGGCAATAAAGGCTGCAAAACCGCCATTTCCAGAACCGGTTGCGTTGTGAATCGTGTCGTGCACACTGACACGCAGGCTGGCAGTGCTGTCCACATCCATGCCGCTGCTGATATAACAGTTCAGCAGTTCAATGTACCGGTACTCACGGTTCTCCAATACATCGGCGATGATAAACGGCAGGTCGTCAGAGGTGATGACTGCCTTGGAGTCGCCCAGTTTGACAATCTCCTGCAGAACCTTGCGCTGATCCTCATCCGACAGCACCAGTCCGAGTTCTTCAAGGTTGTTGGCCAGCGACGCTTTGCCACTCATTTTGCCCAGCGCATAGGTTCGTTTACGGGCAAAACGCTCTGGACGTAAGGCGGTGATATACAGGCCACCTTTGGAATCACCATCAGCGTGAATGCCCGCAGTCTGCGTAAACACGTCAGCACCCACAATCGGTGTGTTTGCTGCAATCCATTTGCCGGAGAAGTTCTCCACCATGCGGCTGAGCATGGCGATTCGTGTTTCATCTATCGACAACTGTATGTCCATTTTATCTTTTAACACCACGGCGACTTCAGCCAACGAGGCGTTTCCGGCGCGTTCACCCAAACAATTGATGGTGCAGTGAACGGTGCTGATGCCAGCTTTGACAGCGGCCATGACATTAGCGGTTGCCAGTCCGTAATCGTTATGTGGGTGGAAATCGAACTTAAGATCAGGAAAGCGTGTTTGCATATCGGTGAGTGCGCTGAATACTTCGTCCGGCGTCATGACGCCAAGGGTATCGGGCAGCATGAAGTGACGTATGCCGATATCAGTGACACCGTTAATCAGATTAAACACGTAGTCAGGACTGTCTTTGTAGCCATTGGACCAGTCTTCCAGATACATATTCACCAGCAGATTTTTCTCGTGCGCGTAGGCAACCGTGCGTCTGATATCGGAGATATGTTCAGCCAGCGTGCGGCCCAATTGTTCGCGGCAATGCTTTTCACTGCCCTTGGCCAGCAGATTGATCACCTTGCCACCTGCCTGGCAGATCCAGTTCACGCTCAGTGTGTAATCAACAAATCCCAGCACTTCAACACGCTCTAAGAAGCCCTCCTGCGCAGCCCAAGCGTTGATGTCTTTAACCGCCTGTTGCTCTCCCTCGGATACCCTGGCAGAGGCAACCTCAATGCGGTCAACCTTAAGAGCCTGCAGCAACGCACGCGCAATCTGCAGCTTTTCTTTGGCTGCAAATGAAACACCCTGTGTTTGCTCTCCATCGCGAAGAGTCGTGTCGAGAAGTTGAACGTGCCTGCGTTGTGTCTGAGCGTTCATGCCGGATTAGATTCCTGAGCTACTTAATGTTTTGGATTCTAGCAGATACTATCGGTGATCATAAGACTGACAATTATGGTTGCCTGAACGAGTATCGCACTGAGTGCGAAGGGACGTGTTTTACCACGATGTGCATAAAGGATGCACGTACACCCTGTATTCAGATCTTTTGCCGGTGATCCCGCGTCCAACGGTGTTCTGATTGCTCTTGTGCCGTCACCCTGCGCTATACTTGCAGGCCCTGAAAGTGGCTGGCAAGGTGCATCTGATAATGTCCAAATCCAAGATTGAACGACGCATCATTGCGGATCACGAACTTGCGCAACTGCCCCGTGCAGGCTTGCTGCGTCGGCTGGCAGCCTTGCTGTACGACATCTTTCTGGTGGCTTCGATATGGCTGATTATGGGCTACATCATTATTTTTTCTTATGGTCTTTTTGCTGACAATACCAGTGTGTTGGTTGAAGGTGAGGTGGTAACGCCACGACTGCTGTCGCTCTTGCAACTATTGATGATGGTCAGCACGATGACTTGTTTTTATGTCTGGTTCTGGCTGCGCACCGGTCAGACCTTGGGAATGATCGCCTGGCGTATCCGGGCGTTGGATATGAACAATCAGCCAATGTCCCTGCGTCAGGCTCTGATCAGATTTGCGTTGGCATGGCCAAGTTTCTGGTGTCTTGGCATAGGATATTTCTACATGTACGTGAACAGTTCCGGGGATGCGATGCACGAGGCTTTTTCCCGCACTAAAACCGTATTGCTGCCTAAAGACGCACGACCTTTTTAAAGTCATGCGTCTAACGCTTGCAGATCAGCAGAGTGAGTCAGATCAGGCAGGAACAGGCATTTTTCGCAAGGCTTCAACGACACGATCGCCGAATGCCGGCGTGTTGATCATGATGACACCAGTGCCTGGTTTGGATAAATCTGCCGTTGAATACCCGTCAGCAAAAACGCTTTGCATGGCGTGCCAGACATTTTTGGCTTCCTGATCCATACCAAAACTCATCTCCAGCATCATCGCAACCGAGCCGATCATCGAGTATGGATTGGCAATAAATTTTCCGGCGATATCTGGCGCTGATCCGTGGGATGGCTCGTAATACGCTTTGTTATCTCCGACACAGGCGGATGGCATCAAGCCGAGCGAACCCAGAATGCCACCACCCTGATCACTGAGAATATCTCCAAACATATTCTCCATCACCATGACGTCAAAACGGCCTGGATTCAGGCACAGGTAAGTGGCTGCCGCATCAACCAGAATGTGTTCAATTCTGACCTCCGGATAGTCCTGGCCCACTTCCTCCATCACGGTGTTCCACAACACGCTTGATTTCAACACGTTGCTTTTATGTATGTTATGCAGGACTTTTTTGCGCTTCATGGCTGTTTCAAACGCAACCTTGGCAATGCGTCGGATCTGGATTTCGTCGTATTCCAGCACTTCTTTGACGTAGCGCACGCCTTCTGCTGTCACGCCGGTTTCTTTTTCCCCAAAATACAGGCCACCCACCAGTTCGCGGATGATCATAATGTCGATGCCGTCGCCTATGATTTCTGCCTTCAGAGGGGAAAAATGCGCGAGGCTTTTGGGCAGAAACACCGGCCTGAAATTAGCGTAGGTGTTATAACGACGACGCAGTGGCAACAACGCTCCACGCTCGGGTTGCATGTCGACCGGAATTTTTTTGGATTCTTCGTGGTTCAGTCCGATTGGGCCTTTGAGAATGGCATCGGCTTCGTCACAAATTTTTTGTGTCTGTTCGGGGAATGGGTGTCCGCACTCGAAATAGGCGCTGGCGCCAAAAGGTGCGTGAATCAAATCAAAGGTGATGCTGTTTCGTTCCGCTATCAGGTTCAGTACCTTGACAGCTTCCGTCATAATTTCAGGACCGATTCCATCCCCGTCAAGCAATGCGATTTTATAGTGGCTCATGCGTGATCCCGTCTTTTCTAAAAGCTGGTGTTATTCCCAGAAGGTGGTGTCATTACCCGAAGGCAGTGTCAATGAAAAGGCCGGTAATCTAGCATGTTCATCACGGGGTGAACAAGAAATGGCAGACGCTGTCAGACTCCGTGATGACGTGTGCAGGCACCAGGACTGATCAGAACCCTACCATCAGTTGATGCGAAAGGATGATAAACAGAGCAGCGATAATCGCATATGTCATGGAATCAC